>NZ_VATQ01000015.1:252313-358160 GCF_005781135.1 Escherichia sp. E3659
GCTTCAGGTGTTAGTGTCCTTACGGACGTGGGGGTTCAAGTCCCCCCCCTCGCACCAATTATCTTTACTTCCTTTCTTGTTTCTTCCTTGATTTTTCATCCCTGATTCAAATTCATTAGCATCAGCATGATGCCAGCACTAAGCGCCAGGCACGATGGTAGCAAAACGTAATGCCGTAACTGTTTGTGATACAGCATCACCGGCGTCAATACTAATCCCATCAGAATGACAATCCGCCACTGATCCGGCGATAAATCCGCATACATCAGCCCTGCAATCAGCAATCCTGGCAGCAACACTCCCCAGCCACTGCCCAGCGTACGTTGCAACATGGTTTCATCTCTTTCATTGATAATGATAACCAATATCATATGATAATTTTTATCATTTGCAAGCCAGAGAAATCCCTTGCTATCGGGTAAACCTATCGCTAGGATTAGCAATCATTATCATTTAGATTACTATCACGATTATGGCCTATCGTTCCGCACCGCTCTATGAAGATGTTATCTGGCGAACGCATCTCAAGCCGCAAGATCCCACGCTTGCACAAGCGGTTCGCGCGACGATCGCCGAACATCGTGAACATTTGCTGGAGTTTATCCGTCTGGATGAACCCGCCCCGCTTAGTGCCATGACGCTGGCGCAATGGTCCTCTCCCAATGCGCTAAGTTCTCTACTGGCGGTCTATTCCGATCATATCTATCGCAACCAACCAACGATGATCCGCGAGAAGAAACCGCTGATCTCACTATGGGCGCAATGGTATATCGGCCTGATGGTGCCGCCATTAATGCTGGCGCTGCTGACGCAGGATAAAGCGTTAGATCTTTCCCCGGAACATTTCTACGTTGAGTTTCACGAAACCGGTCGTGCTGCCTGTTTCTGGGTCGATGTATGTGAAGATAAAAACGCAACATCACATTCGCCACAGCAGCGAATGGAAACGTTAATCAGCCAGGCGCTGGTTCCGGTTGTGCAGGCATTAGAAGCGACAGGTGAAATTAACGGCAAACTTATCTGGAGTAATACCGGTTATTTGATTAACTGGTATCTGACCGAGATGAAGCAGTTGCTTGGCGAGGCGTTAGTTGAATCGCTCCGCCATGCCCTGTTCTTTGAGAAAACGCTCTCCAGCGGCGAAGATAATCCATTGTGGCGCACAGTCGTGCTGCGCGACGGCCTGCTGGTGCGCCGCACTTGCTGCCAGCGTTATCGGTTACCGGATGTGCAACAGTGTGGGGATTGCACGCTGAAATAAGCACGCTGCCGGGAGGATAAACCCGGCATTAAGTAGATTAATATGGATGCAACACATTACTTGTTTCTGAAATCCGCATACATAACAGAATATCTGCCGCCTCAAGCAATCCGGCATCAGAACTGACACCCAGTTTCGACATCACATTAAATTTATGCGCGCGGATCGTTTTTATATTCCGTTTAAGCTGTTCAGCAATTTGCGTCATTGAGTAGCCACGCGACATAAACCGTAATATTTCCCTCTCCGTCGGGCTCAGCGTCCGGCTTTGATTAATATACCACTGGTTGTTCAGTCGATCGGTCGCCTGACGTACGCCATTTAATGACAGAAACAGCTCCTGGTGAAAAACATCCAGCGTTGATGCTTTACTTAACACACCATCCAAAGGAGAAGGCGATAATGAGCCAATCAACCGCGCTTCAATATCATCATCCGCAATAACCAAACGCCGGGTACGTGGAAATTTAATTGCCAGCTCAGTCAGACAAGATAATCCCTCCCTGCGCTCAGTTCTCATGGCAGAAAAAGAAAAAATGACCGCCGCAAATGAAACCCGCGACATAGCATCCTGAAAAGCCTCCTGGCTGGTATACGTATAGAGTTTATAAGGATTACCCGCAAACTTTCTGAATAAACTCTCAATCCCGATACTGCTCATGACGCACTTTTCTATGAGTGCGACATTTCTCTTCTTAATTCGGTTGTGTTCCATTCCGCGGCATCTCCATAAACAGAAGGCAAGTTAAGTTCCCTTGCCCCCTGTGCGCTATTAATCCATGCATACATCTCAGCGTTACTGTGAATTGCCAGCCGACGCATCGCACTGTTTTTTTGTGCGCTGATGGTTTTATTGCTTTTCTTAAGCAATGAAGCTATTTGGTTGATGCCCCATCCTTTACCTAACAGCCGCAGTACCTTGCGTTCAGAAAGGGTAAGAATCACGGTGCGATAACCAAATTCCTGGATTTCCGGCATTGCAGGCGAAGTCAGCATGGCGCTGATGCGATCTGCATGGACATTGCCGGAACGAACGGTCTTGACCAGATTCTCAATGGGCTCGATATCGGACAGTAACGTCGCAGTTGGACACATGAGCAGTTCCACCGCCTGAGAGTACCAGGCTCGCGAAACCATGAAAACCCAATGAATTTCCCGGTATTGTGAGATCAATGAATAGTAATGTTCACAAACAGAACGCGGGTCTTCTGTTTGTCCGGCTAAATCGGCAATAACTAACCCAGCACGACGTAATTGTAATATGGTCAGCTCCTCCGCAGAGGTGCTACTCGTTATATCGTATTCAGGGAGATGGGTCCTCATGACCTCTTTTAACCCTGCCTGCATAACGGGTATTTTACTGATAACAATTCCATTTTTGCAGCATCCTGGCAACATATATCCTCCATATCCACTGTCTATAAATTATGATGGTTTATTCAGGATATTCACCCTTCAAATGATTCCAACAAATTAATAGATTGAGCGAATAATTTATCCTTAGCATTCACTTCATATCAGTTTACCCCAGCCACACAAAAAACCCTTTGTATGTTTCAGGAGACTAGCATCAAATAATAACCTGGAAAAATACCTCTGACACATTTAAAATATCTAAATTATGTTGTTAGAAATACTTAATCAAAACCCTCAAAATCAATCAGTTTAAGATATCATTTAAAATAACGAATAAAAGTTAAATGAAACGCCTTTAGCCAGAATATCAAGAAAAAAAACCAATAAAAACTGAAGGGTATTTCTTAACAGAAACCGAAAAAAATGATTTCACCGGCCATTACTCAAACGCGTAAAAACAAAACGATAAATTCATTTTAATGATAATATTCATGGAATTATTTATTCCACTCAAAACTTGCATCGCTTCCCTTCGGCGAACTCATCACCGCAACAAGGATTAATCAGCGCAATTTTGATCTTAACCTACGTCAAAACAGCCATGCTTCGTGATACAAAAGGGGTCTCATTTTTTGAAAAATACGCAACGCGTCTATGACAAAGGGCGAGTTATGCAAACAGAGCAACAGCGAGCCGTTACACGGCTATGTATCCAGTGCGGGTTATTTCTTTTACAACATGGTGCGGAAAGTGCGTTGGTTGATGAGCTTTCCTCACGACTGGGTCGGGCGTTAGAGATGGACTGCGTCGAAAGTTCTATCTCTTCGAACGCCATAGTGCTGACCACCATTAAAGATGGTCAATGTCTGACATCTACGCGCAAAAACCACGATCGCGGCATTAATATGCATGTGGTTACTGAGGTACAACACATTGTGATTCTGGCGGAACATAAGCTGCTGGATTACAAAGGTGTTGAGAAACGTTTTAGCCAAATACATCCCCTGCGCTATCCGCGTTGGCTGGTCGCTTTGATGGTGGGACTCTCTTGCGCCTGTTTCTGTAAACTGAATAACGGTGGTTGGGACGGGGCGTTGATTACATTCTTCGCCAGTATGATCGCCATGTATATCCGCCAGCTACTGGCACAACGCCACCTCCATCCACAAATAAACTTTTGCATCACTGCCTTCGCCGCCACCACAATTTCTGGCCTCCTTCTACAACTTCCGACATTCAGTCATACGCCTACTGTGGCAATGGCGGCCAGTGTTCTTTTACTGGTGCCAGGTTTTCCGTTGATAAATGCTGTAGCCGATATGTTTAAAGGTCATATAAATACCGGGCTGGCACGCTGGGCGATTGCCAGCCTGCTGACACTGGCAACCTGCGTAGGCGTGGTGATGGCACTCACAATTTGGGGGCTACGCGGATGGGTGTAATCGAATTTCTATTAGCATTAGCGCAGGATATGATTCTCGCGGCAATCCCAGCGGTCGGCTTTGCGATGGTGTTCAACGTGCCAATCCGGGCATTACGCTGGTGTGCGCTGCTTGGCGCGATGGGTCATGGTTCGCGAATGATTTTAATGACTACCGGACTCAATATTGAGTGGTCGACGTTTCTGGCTTCGCTACTGGTCGGCACCATTGGTATTCAGTGGTCGCGCTGGTATCTGGCGCACCCGAAAGTCTTTACCGTGGCGGCTGTCATTCCGATGTTCCCGGGCATCCCGGCGTATACTGCAATGATTTCAGCGGTAAAAATCAGTCAGTTGGGTTACAGCGAGCCGTTAATGATTACCCTGTTAACTAACTTTCTTACCGCTTCATCAATTGTTGGCGCGTTATCCATCGGTCTTTCCGTTCCTGGATTGTGGTTGTACCGCAAGCGCCCCCGCGTATAAAATTGCCTCGCTTAAAGCACATGGATGAGAGGCTGCCTGGCCTCATCCGTGTGTTACTATAAAAGTAATCTCCCTTCTCGTTCATCGTTCCATATTGAGAAACAGTATGTCCTCCAGAGTTTTGACCCCGGACGTCATTGGTATTGACGCCCTGGTACACGATCACCAAACCGTTCTGGCAAAAGCAGAAGGCGGCATGGTTGCCGTATTTGCCAACAATGCCCCGGCGTTTTATGCCGTTACGCCCGCGCGTCTTGCTGAACTGCTGGCGTTGGAAGAAAAACTGACGCGTCCGGGAAGTGACGTGGCCCTGGACGATCAACTCTATCAGGAACCGCAAGCCGCCCCCGTTGCCGTACCCATGGGCAAATTCGCCATGTACCCAGACTGGCAACCCGATACCGACTTTATCCGTCAGGCGGCATTATGGGGCGTGGCGCTAAAAGAACCGGTGACCGCCGAAGAACTGGCGTCATTTATTGCTTACTGGCAGGCGGAAGGCAAAGTCTTCCATCATGTGCAGTGGCAACAAAAACTGGCGCGCAGCCTGCAAATAGGTCGTGCCAGCAATGGCGGATTAACGAAACGAGATGTGAACACAGTCAGTGAACCTGACAGCCAAATTCCACCGGGATTCAGAGGGTAACGATGAAAAACGTTGGCGACCTGATGCAACGTCTGCAAAAAATGATGCCAGCCCATATCAAACCCGCCTTCAAAACGGGTGAAGAACTTCTGGCATGGCAGAAAGAACAAGGGGCGCTCCGCGCCGCCGCTCTTGAGCGCGAGAATCGGGCGATGAAAATGCAGCGTACCTTTAACCGCTCTGGCATTCGTCCACTGCATCAAAACTGCTCCTTTGAGAACTATCGTGTTGAGTGCGAAGGGCAGATGAATGCGTTGAGCAAAGCGCGCCAGTATGTCGAAGAGTTCGACGGCAACATCGCCAGCTTTATCTTTTCTGGCAAGCCTGGAACTGGCAAAAACCATCTGGCGGCGGCAATCTGCAACGAACTGCTGCTACGCGGTAAGTCCGTATTGATCATCACCGTGGCCGATATTATGTCGGCGATGAAAGATACCTTCAGAAATAGCGGTACCAGCGAAGAACAACTGCTTAACGATCTGAGCAACGTTGATCTGCTGGTGATCGATGAGATCGGCGTGCAGACCGAATCGAAATACGAAAAAGTGATCATCAACCAGATCGTCGATCGCCGCTCTTCTTCCAAACGCCCGACCGGGATGCTGACCAACAGCAATATGGAAGAGATGACCAAGTTACTGGGCGAACGCGTTATGGATCGTATGCGACTGGGTAACAGTCTGTGGGTTATTTTTAACTGGGAAAGCTATCGTAGCCGGGTAACGGGTAAAGAGTATTAATCCTCCTTTCCGGCGCTATACTGCGACACAATTCCACCTTGAGTAATGATGATGAAAACTATTAAACACCTTCTGTGCTGTGCAATTGCCACCAGCGCATTAATTTCCACCGGGGTGCATGCCGCGTCCTGGAAAGATGCGCTTTCCAGCGCCGCCAGCGAACTTGGCAACCAAAACAGCACCACACAGGAAGGCGGTTGGTCGCTCGCCTCATTAACTAACCTGCTTAGTAGTGGCAACCAGGCGTTAAGCGCAGACAACATGAACAATGCCGCAGGCATTTTGCAATACTGCGCGAAGCAAAAGCTGGCTTCCGTTACCGATGCGGAAAACATCAAAAATCAGGTCCTGGAGAAGCTGGGCCTGAACAGCGAAGAGCAGAAAGAAGATACCAACTATCTGGATGGCATTCAGGGTTTGCTAAAAACCAAAGATGGTCAGCAGCTTAATCTGGACAACATCGGTACGACTCCTTTGGCTGAAAAGGTAAAAACCAAAGCCTGCGATCTGGTGTTAAAGCAAGGTCTGAACTTTATTTCCTGATCCGCATAACGCCGCGTTTTAGCTATTAAAAAGCTAACGCGGCCCTTCCCCGCTCTTTTCCCTGTTTCTGGTCGTCTTTCCCTCTGTTACACGGGAAGCTTTCTTGCGCAAAAAAGCCTGTTTATAAACTAATTCCTAACAACATCGCATTTTTTTGACACTAGAATTGCAGCTATATGGCAGCACCATTACATTGTGTTTCTCAAAAAATCTTAAACATCGGCTAACCGGCCTGTTTTAGTGAGGATCGCCCGTTGTCAGAACTATTCTCTTTCGCCCTATTTCTCGCCTCTGTGCTGATCTACGCATGGAAAGCGGGACGTAACACCTGGTGGTTTGCCGCCACGTTAACGGTACTGGGGTTATTTGTCGTTTTAAACATTACCCTGTTTGCCAGTGACTATTTTACTGGCGACGGCATTAACGACGCGGTGCTCTATACCTTAACTAACAGCCTGACCGGTGCTGGCGTCAGCAAATATATCCTGCCGGGAGTGGGTATCGTGCTGGCACTGGCGGTAGTTTTCGGCGCGCTGGGCTGGATCCTACGCCGACGCCGTCATCATCCTCACCATTTTGGCTACAGCCTGCTGGCGCTCTTACTGGCGCTGGGTTCTGTGGACGCCAGCCCGGCGTTTCGCCAGATAACGGAGCTGGTAAAATCCCAGTCACGCGACGGCGATCCTGACTTTGCGGCTTATTATAAAGAACCGTCGAAAACCATCCCTGCCCCCAAACTTAACCTGGTTTATATCTATGGTGAGAGTCTGGAGCGGACCTATTTTGATAACGACGCTTTTCCGGACCTCACTCCCGAACTGGGCGCACTGAAAAATGAAGGGCTGGATTTCAGTCATACTCAACAACTGCCAGGAACGGATTACACTATCGCGGGCATGGTGGCGTCTCAGTGCGGGATTCCACTGTTTGCCCCGTTTGAAGGTAACGCCTCTGCCTCGGTTTCTAGCTTCTTCCCGCAGAACATCTGTCTTGGCGATATCCTGAAAAACTCCGGTTATCAGAACTATTTTGTGCAAGGGGCTAACCTGCGTTTTGCGGGTAAAGATGTGTTCCTGAAATCACACGGTTTCGACCATTTGTATGGTGCAGAAGAGCTGAAAAGTGTGGTGGCGGATCCGCATTATCGCAACGACTGGGGATTCTACGACGATACCGTGCTGGATGAAGCGTGGAAAAAGTTTGAAGAGCTTTCCCGCTCTGGTCAGCGATTCTCACTGTTTACTCTGACGGTCGATACCCATCACCCGGATGGTTTTATCTCTCGCACCTGCAACCGCAAAAAATATGATTTTGACGGTAAGCCGAATCAGTCATTCAGCGCGGTAAGTTGCAGCCAGGAGAACATCGCGACGTTTATCAATAAAATCAAAGCGTCACCGTGGTTTAAAGATACCGTCATCGTCGTCTCATCTGACCATTTAGCGATGAACAACACGGCGTGGAAATACCTTAATAAACAGGATCGTAACAACCTGTTTTTCGTCATCCGTGGCGACAAGCCACAGCAAGAGACGCTGGCGGTGAAGCGCAACACCATGGATAACGGCGCTACAGTGCTGGATATTCTTGGTGGCGATAACTTTATCGGCCTTGGGCGTAGTAGCCTCTCTGGTCAATCCATGTCGGAAGTGTTCCTCAACATTAAAGAGAAAGTGCTGGCGTGGAAGCCCGATATCATTCGTCTGTGGAAATTCCCCACCGAGATGAAAGAGTTCACCATTGATCAGAATAAAAACATGATCGCCTTCTCGGGTACCCATTTCCGTCTGCCGCTGCTGTTACGCGTGTCGGATAAACGTGTGGAACCACTGCCAGAAAGCGAATATTCTGCACCACTGCGTTTCCAGTTGGCCGATTTCGCCCCGCGCGACAATTTCGTCTGGGTTGATCGCTGCTACAAGATGGCGCAGCTATGGGCGCCAGAGCTGGCTCTCTCCACTGACTGGTGTGTTTCCCAGGGGCAGCTTGGTGGTCAGCAAATTGTTCAACATGTTGATAAAACAACGTGGAAGGGCAAAACCGCATTTAAAGATACCGTCATCGATATGGAACGCTACAAAGGCAATGTCGATACGCTGAAGATTGTCGATAACGATATTCGCTACAAAGCCGACAGTTTCATTTTTAACGTCGCGGGTGCACCGGAAGAAGTGAAACAGTTTAGCGGGATTTCTCGTCCGGAGTCGTGGGGACGCTGGTCCAACGCGCAGCTGGGCGATGAAGTGAAAATCGAGTACAAACATCCTCTGCCGAAGAAATTTGACCTGGTGATCACCGCCAAAGCATACGGTAATAACGCCAGCCGTCCCATTCCGGTACGCGTAGGCAACGAAGAACAAACCATCATGCTGGGCAATGAAGTGACCACCACCACGCTGCATTTCGATAACCCAACCGATGCCGACACGCTGGTAATTGTTCCGCCAGAACCTGTCTCAACCAACGAAGGGAATATCCTCGGACACTCGCCGCGTAAGCTCGGCATTGGCATGGTGGAAATCAAAGTGGTGGCGCGTGAAGGGTAATCACTGACTGATTTGTAGGTTGGATAGACGCGCAAGCGTCGCATCCAACATTGAGTACATAATGCCGGATGCGACGAAAACGCCTTCTCCGACCTACAAAACATTATTGAGAAACAGAAAAAACAGCGCCCAACATTTCCCCGGGCGCTGCATGGCAACTCGCATTATCAGAAAGTAATCACGCCCTTAATCAACTCACGATTGTTAATCACATCGCGCTCATAGATTTCTGCCAGCGTGGCGAATGGATAGCGATGGGTTAACATCATGTCGGCAGTAATTTTCCCTTCCGCCATCAGCCGCCCGACTTTCGCGAAATCTTCCGGCGTGGCATTTCGGCTGCCCATCATTGTGGTTTCTTTTTTATGGAATTCCGGATCAGAGAACTGCAACTCGCCTTTAAACAGGCCAACAAATACCACCGTGCCGCCATGACGAATCAGATTAACGGCGTTATTCATCGCATGTTGATTACCTGTTGCGTCGATCACTTTCTGCGCCAGCGAACCACCAAATTGCGCCCGCAACTGGTTGTCAAAATCCTCGGCTGACGGGTCCATCACGGGCAACTCCAGACGCGTTGCCACATGCTCACGCCGCGCCGGACTGGTATCCGCCACCACCACCTGTGCGCCATCGGCTTTGGCGATTGCTGCCGCGCCCAGACCAATTGGTCCCGCCCCGACCACCAGCACCTGCTCGCCGGGAGCAATGGCTGCGCGACGCACCGCATGAGCGCTAATAGCGAAAGGTTCAATCAACGCTGCCGCCTGCGGATCAATACCATCCGCAGGCAAAATGTTCGCCACCGGCACGCTCAAATACTCACTAAAACCGCCATCCTGATGCACGCCAATGACCGAAATTTTTTCACAGCAATTGGTGCGACCGCTTTTACACGCCGGACATTCCTGACAAGAAATATACGGAATTACCGCAACTTGCTGTCCAATATTAAAATTGTGAATGTTTTTTCCTGATTCAATAATTTCCCCACATATTTCATGGCCTAAAACGCGTGGATAACTAAAAAATGGCTGATTACCTGCCCAGGCATGAATATCAGTACCACAAATCCCAACAGACTTAATTTTTATTAATGCCTCATTATCACCCGGAATAGGTATCTCGCGTTGTTTCCAGATTAATTCTTTCGGCTGCTGGCAAATTAAAACATTCATCGTAGACATGATTCGGCTCTCCATTTTTTGTTGCAATAGATATCAATGAAAATTAAAAATGGCAGCGAAACAGAAAATCTATTTTGTGAAAACACACACATAAAAATGTTTTAAATATGGTTTTAATGGACTCACAAGGAGAAAATATGAGTCGTTCGCAAAATTTACGCCACAATGTGATTAACCAGGTCATTGGTGATATGGCGCGTGGTCATATCCCTTCACCACTTCCATCGCAAAGCGCGCTGGCGGAAATGTACAACATCAGTCGCACCACAGTGCGGCATATTCTCAGCTACTTACGCGAATGCGGCGTCCTGACACAGGTTGGAAATGACCATGTTATTACGCGCAAACCTGACTACGATGATGGTTTCGCCTGCACTATCGCTTCAATGAGTGAGCAAAACAAAGTGTTTGAGCAGGCTTTTTTCACAATGATAAACCAGCGCCAGTTACGCCCTGGGGAAACTTTTTCTGAACTGCAACTGGCGCGAGCCGCGTGTGTCAGCCCGGTGGTAGTGAGGGAATACCTTTTAAAATTCGGTCGGTATAATCTTATTCAAAGCGAAAAACGCGGTCAGTGGAGCATGAAGCAATTCGATCAATCCTACGCCGAGCAGCTGTTTGAACTGCGTGAAATGCTCGAAACACATTCACTTCAGCACTTTCTTAACCTGCCTGATCATGACCCACGCTGGCTGCAGGCGAAAACCATGCTCGAACGCCATCGCCTACTACGAGACAACATCGGCAATAGCTTTCGTATGTTTTCCCAACTGGACAGAGATTTTCACTCCTTATTGCTTTCAGCCGCCGATAATATCTTTTTTGATCAATCACTTGAGATAATATCAGTCATCTTTCATTTTCATTATCAATGGGACGAAAGAGATCTTAAACAGCGAAATATCATTGCCGTCGATGAGCACATGACCATTCTCAGCGCCCTGATTTGCCGCAGTGACCTGGATGCTTTACTTGCATTACGCACACATCTCGATACAGCAAAACAGTCAATGGTTCATTCAGTAAGACAAATTTGCGATTAAATTAAAAACACATTAAATACAGAAAAATGTAAATTGCACCACATTATTATAATCAGTTCACATTTCATTGTTTTGCGCACACATAAACTGAAGACGTCTTTTAGTTTTTATATTTTTTAATAGTAAAAAAACATCAATACAGGAGTCAGTATGGCAATTACTATCAAAGATATCAGCGTTAAGGACATTCGATTTCCAACATCCAGAAATTTGGATGGTTCTGATGCAATGAATGCAATTTCTGATTACTCTGCGACTTATGTTACCTTAATTACCGATTATTCTGATGATTTAAAAGGTTATGGATTGACATTTACGATTGGACGTGGAAATGACTTATGTGTAAGTGCCGTTAAATCATTAGCAGAATTGTTTGTAATAGGACGAACTCTAGAAGATATAACAGAAAACTTTGGGCAGTTTTGGCATGAACTAGTTTCAGGAGACTGTCAGTTGCGTTGGGTAGGTCCAGAGAAAGGAGTTATTCATCTGGCCACCGCTGCAATTATTAATGCACTTTGGGACCTTTGGGCCCGTTCTCAAAATAAAACAGTCTGGAAAATGCTGGTAGACATGTCACCAGAAGAAATCGTGCGTTGCATTGATTTTACCTACATTACAGATGTATTGACTCCAGAAGAAGCCATTGCATTACTTCGCCGTTCTGAAAAAGGTAAAGCACAGCGTGAAAGAGAAATGCTTGAGGAAGGTTTCCCTGGTTATACAACCGCAGCAGGGTGGCTCGGTTACTCTGAAGAAAAAATGCGACATCTGGCACGCCAGGCTGTTGCTGATGGATGGACTCACCTGAAACAAAAAGTAGGTGCAGATCTCGAGCAGGATATCCGCAGGGCGACAATCTTACGTGAAGAACTGGGCTGGGAACGCAAACTCATGATGGATGCTAACCAAACATGGGGGGTTGATCAGGCCATTACTGCAATGAGGAAATTGGCAAAATTTGATCCTTTATGGATTGAAGAACCTACTAGCCCTGATGATATTCTTGGTCATGCTGCAATCAAATCACGCATTGGTAATATTGGTATTGCTACTGGTGAACATGCACATAACAGAGTTATGTTTAAACAATTTTTTCAGGCCAATGCAATGGATTTTTGCCAGTTAGATCCCGCGCGACTTGGTGGTTTAAACGAAGTACTCGCAGTTGTACTTATGGCCGCAAAATTCAATATTCCAGTTTGTCCTCATGGCGGAGGGGTTGGTTTGTGTCAGTATTCACTGAATATTGTTCTTTTTGACTATATCTCAGTCTCAGCAACATTGGAAAATAGAGTTCTCGAGTATGTTGACCATTTACATGAGAATTTTGAAGAACCTTTGGTTATTAAGCGAGGCCGGTATTTCCCTCTTTTACAACCAGGATATGGTGTAAAAATGAAACCAGAAACTTTGGCATGTTACTCATGGCCAGATGGTCGTGAATGGGTCAATCAATAAAAATTAAATATCTAGCAGATGCAAAATGTTTATATTTTTTCATAACAAGAGATTATCCAGTAATACATAAAGATTACTGGATAGCAAAAATGTCCACCGTTTATTCGGAAGCACAATTATGAGTCAAACTGATGATGAAATTGTTGTCAACTCTGCAGTGCGAAAGTCAATAATAAGACTTCTACCTTTCTTAGCTCTTATGTACGTCATGGCTTATCTGGATCGTGCCAACATTGGTTTTGCTAAGGATGCTTTTCAGGTCGACACGGGATTAAGTAACGCTGCTTATGCATTTGGTGCCGGCGTATTTTTCATTGGATATGCGATTTTTGAAGTCCCCAGCAACATATTTTTATACAAAGTGGGAGCTCGCTTGTGGCTTTCACGAATCATGTTCACATGGGGACTTATTTCAGCAGCGATGATGTTCGCCCATACGGAAAAAACATTTATCATTTTGCGTTTTTTCTTGGGTGCTTCGGAAGCAGGATTCATGCCGGGCGTTATGTTATATCTAACATTTTGGTTCCCTCTTAATATACGAGCAAAAGTTGCGGGTTATTTTTGGTTTGGTCCACCGATTGCATTTATTCTTGGCGGCCCTATTTCTGGTGGTTTATTAACAATCCATGACCTATGGGGACTGCATAACTGGCAACTCATGTTTTTAGTCGAAGGATTATTAGCTGCGTTAGTTGGAGTAGTCGCATTTTTCTACCTGGACGATAAACCATCCGACAAACGTTGCACTTTCCTCACACCACAAGAAAAAGTAGCGCTCAGTCGCATAATGGAAATGGAGGAAAAAACAAAAATAAGTCACGGCCCTCAGGGTGTATTAAAGGCACTTTGCGATCCTCGCGTACTTTATTTATGCCTGATTTGTTTTACGATTCAAGTTGGCTCATACGGCATTGCCTTTTTTCTGCCATCACAGGTAGCAGCATTATCAGGGCAGGGAATTGGCTTTATTGTCGGTGTTTTATCCGGTATTCCATGGTTATGTGCCCTATTTGCGGCATGGTACATTCCTCATCTTTCAACAAAATTGAAAGAACGGCGTTGGATTAGCACTATTACTTTACTACTCGGAGGCTTTGGTGTTGCTTTATCAGGAATGCTTGCGGGAACGCCAATCCTGGCTTTTATCGCATTATGTATTGGATGTGCAGGTTTATTAGCCGTTCAACCTATTTACTGGACTTTCCCAACAAGCTATCTCGGTGGAGCAGCAGCCGCCTCAGGAATAGCTTTGATCAACTCACTTGGAAATCTCGGTGGATTCGTTGCTCCTAACATCCGGGTTTGGGCTGAAAATGTATTTGATTCAAATGTTGCAGGATTGTATTTACTTGGAGGTATAGCAATCATTGGTGCTCTCATGCTTGCGGGAATTTTCCAGATTGGCATCAGGCGCGATCTGGATTCATCAGATACAAAAAGCAATAAGACATCACTTACGAGTGCAAACGCATCAACAACAAAATAACTAAATAAACAACACATTGCCCGATAAGCCATCGCTTATCGGGCATTTTTCACGGCGATTAAAACGTTTCCCAGTTATCCCCGCTATCAGCGACGGCAATTTTGCGCGGCACAACCGGCAACGCTGCGTTTAACACTGGCAAAGCTTCATGCTGACGCTGTTGCGTTTGCTGTATACGGAACACCGCCACGGCTTCGGTCAGACGGCTGGCCTGCTCTTCCAGCGCGGCGGCAGCGGCGGCAGACTCTTCCACTAACGCGGCGTTCTGTTGCGTTACCCTATCCATTTCGACAACCGCTAAACCAACCTGATCAATGCCACGGCTTTGCTCATCAGAGGCTGAAGCTATTTCTCCCATAATGTCAGTAACGCGTGTTACGGCGCTGACAATCTCTGTCATGGTTTCCCCGGCACTTTCGACCTGCGTAGATCCGACATCCACTTTACCTACAGAGTCTTCAATCAGGCTTTTAATTTCACGGGCCGCCTGGGCGCTACGCTGCGCCAGGTTACGCACTTCCCCCGCAACTACCGCAAAACCACGCCCTTGCTCACCCGCGCGCGCCGCTTCAACCGCCGCGTTCAAAGCCAGAATGTTGGTCTGGAAGGCAATACCATCGATAACGCTGATAATATCGGCAATCTTCTGCGAACTGGTGGAGATATCGCGCATCGTCTGCACCACGTTATCCACTACCTTGCCGCCACGTTGCGCAGTTTCAGAAGCACTTAACGCCAGATGACTGGCCTGACGCGCGTTCTCGGCGTTCTGTTTCACCGTTGCAGTCAGTTGCTCCATGCTGGCCGCCGTCTCTTCCAGTGAAGCCGCTTGCTGCTCAGTACGTGATGAGAGATCGTTATTACCCGTGGCAATTTCGCTGACACCGCTATAAATGGCATTAGCACCGTTACGTACATCTCCGACAGTACGCATCAGTTCACCTTGCATATGGCGCAAACTCTGAGCCAGTTGTCCTACTTCGTTAGAACCATCCACCTCAATGGGTTTTACCAAATCCCCGCCAGCAATATGGCAGATGCTTTCGATCAGGCGATTCATTGGTGCTACCAGCGAGGCTTTAATACCAAACCAGACGGCCACAATGACGGCTAACACGACGATCAACACGCCCACCAGCACCCACATCGCCTGGTTGTAGGAAGCATTATTATCGCTGACGGCAATATCGTAGAGACGATCGTTTTGCTCCATATAAGCCATATACAGCTTCTCGAAACCGTCCTGATATCCCTGAGTCGGCTGCTCAAAGAACTCATTGATTTTGCCTGCGCCTAACAGCTGGATCAGCTCCGCCAGCGCATTGTGGTAAATATCGTAGTTACGTTTGATGTCCGCCGCTGCGGCTGTGCTCTGACGCGGGTCACGCGGCAATGCTTCGTAGTCCGCCCAGTTTTTTTCCGCTTGCTTCAGCGAAATACTGGCACTCTGCATCAGCTCGGCGACGGTTGAACCGCTGCCAATATTGTTCTGATCCATCATGTAGCGGATACCCGCGCGGTTGAGAGTGTTACGTGTCTGCAACAACGCGACCCAGCTGCCATTCAGCGTGGATTGCTGCTGACGAATGGTTTGTAAAACGGAGAAATTTTCTTTGTCATTTTTTAAGGCATTAAAGAACAAACCGCCTGATGTCAGTTGTAAAAGGCCAAAAACGGCCAAAACCAGCAATAAGCTGGTCACGATCTTAATACGTTTTAACATGGTTTCTCTTCCCTCCAGACCGGATACTCAGGTTGTCGGCCTGGCGGTAGAAAACTTTATGATCTGGAGCGGTGTTGAGCGTTTTTTTGTCGCTGCGTACTTACATTTTTTATGAGGGTCACACTCTGGAGCGATTTTTATGGTACAAAGTACCAGTTTTTACTGAATCAGTGATACTCCCATGGCTTATAGCATCGATATCATCTCCTGTATTACCGAGCGGTTTATGGCGTTAACCGCCACTGAAAAGCGTATCGCACAATTTATTCTTGATGACGTCTCCGCAGCCGTGGAACTGCCAATTGCCGAGCTGGCGCGGTTAACACAAACCAGCCAGGCGTCGGTGACGCGTTTTGCCCGTGCATTGGGTTGCAAAGATGTCCGCGAACTGAAAGTCAAACTGGCGCAGTCACTGGCTATCGGGCAGCGGTTTATTCTCGATGTACCGGATCTTGACGGCGTTCAGGGGATCTACGAATCAATTATCAGCGTGCTGGAAACGCATCGTCGCTCACTGGATATGAACGCCATCAGTCAGGCGGTCAGTTGGTTAAGTCAGGCGCGACAAATTCTTGCATTGGGAACGGGCGGCGGTTCTACCATCTGCTCGCAGGAGATCCAGTACCGTCTGTTCCGTCTGGGATTGCCAGTGGTCAGTCAGAACGATGCTCTCATGATGAGAATGATGTGCTCAGCCGTGATGCCGCAGGATGTGGTGATAGTTCTTTCACTCGGCGGCTATACGCCAGAAATCATCGAAAGTGCTGCTATCGCCCGTCAGTACGGCGCGCGAGTTATCGCCATTACGCCTGCACAAACACCACTGGCAGAACAGGTGGATCTGGTATTGCCGTTGCTGGTTCAGGAAAGTGATTACATTTTTAAGCCCACCCCTTCCCGTTACGCCATGCTCGCGATGATCGATGTGCTGGCAACAGAGCTGGCTATGGCAAATAAAGCGCAGGCGAAAGATCGCCTGCGGCGGATAAAACTGGCATTAGACAGCCACCGGGGTGGCGCTAACCGCCAGCCACTTGGCGATTAGCACTATTGGTTATGCCTCTTCAGGTTTGGTGATCACGACACTCTGGTTTTCACGCTCATTGGTGATAATAGCCAGAGCTTCTTCCCGGCTGATCTCGCTTGCTGGCGTTACCAGCGTCACCAGTACACCAGCGACCAGGCTTCCCAGCACTGACGGAATACACGGGTTACCCCAGTAAGCCAGCCAGTCGGCATTCATCAGCACCACAATTGACATCACCATACCGCTCACTAACGCTGCCAGCGCGCCCTGCCAGTTAAAGCGTAGCCAGAAGCGACCGAGAATCGAGCAGATAAATAGCCCGGACATCAGCATCGAAATCATTTTGGTAATGTAGCTGATGATGTCGTTAGAGGTCAGAGCAAAGACCAGCGCCAGGCCAATAACAAAGGTCAGCATCCAGCGTGAATAAGTGATTGCCTTGTTCTCCGGCGGCATTCTGCCGGTAATCATGGTGTAGACATCGCGCATCATAATCGCCACCGCTGCGATGGCATCGGAGCTGGCAGAAGACATGGTGGCAGAAAGCCCGGCAATCAGTACCACCAGGCCAAGCAATGGCGGCAGAAAACTGGTGGCGAACAAGAAGGCATAGTTACTGTTTTCCAGATTCGGGTTCATGGTGAACGCCGCCATGCCGATAATGGCAGGCAGAATCGAGAAGAACAGATACAACACGCCAGTAATAACAAACGAACGGCGTACAGAGGGAACATCTTTACCCGAGTAAATACGCTGGCGATAAGACGGTGTGGCCAGTACACCAACGCCAATAACCAGCGCCAGCGAAAGCGCAGGCAGTACGCCCATTTTATCAATCGCAAACAGGCTCATCGCTTTTGGGTCCATCGCCTGTTCAATCGCACTCCAGCCGCCAACGTGAACAACGGCAAGAATAGCCATCAATATAAAGCCAAAGAACAAAATTAAGGCCTGAATGGTGTCTGTCCACACCACCGCCGAATAACCGCCGATAATAACGTATATCGCAAAGGCTAAGGCGATAATTAATTTTGCCACAGTAAGATCAATACCTGTCGCCCAGGCAAGATACATACTGCCACCTAAAATATGTGCTCCCAGCCAGCCAATAGAAGCAATAAATATCATCAGACCGACAATATTTTTAATTAAATGACTCCCGCCAGTATAATAAGAGAGTTCTTCACTCATGGTCATAAAACGTAATTTACGTACCGGTGCAAACAGCCACGCCACCAGCAATATACCTACGGCCCCACCGACGCCATAAAGCATTCCGGCCCAGCCATTGCTGTAGCCAAAGCCCACTGCGCCCATACTGGAACCCGTGCCAACCATCGTGGCAACGGTTGAGCCCAGCGTCAGAAACAGCGGCAGCGAACGCCCGCCCAGCAGAAAATCTTCTCCGCTTTTCTGATTACGAGAAACAAACCAACCAAGCCAAATCATGGCGATGGCATAAATAATAAAGCCGACTAAAAAGATATGACTGTTCATAATTCACATCCTGCCAGTAGAGAGAAAATAATGTAAGAGTTCCCGGAGTGCTGAATGTATTCAGCACTCAATTGCGGTCTGTTTTTTTAATTCTTAAATTTATTAGCGGGTCGCGTTATAACAGGTCACATCGACTTCGACTTTACAATCGACAACCAGATCAGCCACACAACAAATACGTGCAGGCGGATTTTCGCCAAAAAATTCTCTGAATACTTTATTAAATGACTGGAAATAGCGGGCGTCGGTCAGGATCACTTTCACGTGAACCACATCCGCCAGGCTATAACCGGCTTCAGTCATGATGTCGACACAGTTTTGGATCGCCAGTCGTGACTGTTCAACGATACCGCCTTCTACCACTTCACCATTTTTCATGGGTGTTTGCCCGGAGACGTACAGCCAGCCGCCCGCCTCAACCGCCCTGGCAAACGGCAAATGCTGCCCGCCAGTGCCTGTTCCACCTTCCGTACCGTAACGTTTGATGCTCATATTCACTCCTTAATGTGAGGTCTGGCGGCGCAGGAAACGCCCCGCACGGCCTGTAATGTGTTTATCGCGACCATAGCTCATAACGCCATTTACCATCACCGCTTCAATGCCATCTGCCGGGCGTTTGGGATCAGAAAAACTGGCAACATCACGAATGGTTTGTGGATCGAACAGCACCAGGTCCGCAAAGTAGCCGACTTTCACCAGCCCACGCAGGGGCAGACGAAAACGGCTGGCAGAAAGCCCGGTCATTTTGTGGATAGCCGTGGTCAACGGGAATAAGCCTTCATCACGGCAATAGTGACCCAGCACGCGAGGGAAAGCGCCCCATAAACGCGGATGCGGCATGGGATCATTAGGCAGGCCGTCAGAGCCAATCATACTAACCGGATAACTCAACACTCGGCGGACGTCGCGCTCGTCCATGTTGTAATAGATAGCCCCGGCAGGCATCAGCAGCTTCGCGGCCTCCAGCATACTCATCTGCCAGTCGATGGCGATTTGTGCCAGTGTCTTCCCGGCCTGCTGCGGATGTGTTTGTGACCATGTGATCACAATATCGAATTCGTCGGTGACTTGTTTGAGATCCAGCGTTGAAGAGCTGGCCGAGTAAGGGTAGACATCGCAGCCAATTTCCTGGTGTTGACGCATTTGGTCAAAAAAAGCCAACGTTTCTTTTGTCCGCCCCCAGTTTTTCGCCCCAGCGCATTTATGGTGGGAAACCACGACAGGCACTTTGCCATGACGCCCAATACGAAACGCCTCATCCAGCGCATCCAGAATCGGTTCGAATTCAGAACGCAGATGAGTGGTATAAACCCCCTTCTCACCTGCCAGTTCTTCCGCCAGCGCCATCACCTCTTCGGTAGTCGCCTGAAATGCGGTGGCATAAGCCAGTCCGGAACTTAACCCCAGCGCCCCCTGACTCAACGCCAGACGTAAGTCGGCACGCATGGCGGCAATTTCATCCGCCGTCGCCGGGCGAAACAAGTCGTCCATATGATTATTACGCAGCGCCGTATGACCAATCAGCGTGCCAACGTTCAGTGACGGTCTGGCTGCTTCCACTGCCTGGGCATAGCTTTCAACGGTGGGATAAATAAAGTGCTCCGCTTCCCCCAACAGATTCATCGGGTCAGGGACTTCGCCTTTCATTTTCGCCGACGCTGCACTGATCCCGCAGTTGCCGACAATCACCGTGGTGATCCCCTGGCTGATTTTTGGCAGATATTCCGGGATACGGATAACGTTGATATCGTCATGGGTATGAACGTCGATAAACCCTGGTGCCAGCACCCGTCCTTCACCGTCAATGACCTGCTGCGCCGTAACGTTAAGCGCAGGGGCAATATCAACAATCCGATCACCTGTTATTGCCACGTCACCGCGAAATTCAGGGCCGCCGCTGCCGTCGATAACCGTCACATTTTTGAATAACCAGTCAACCTGCATGTTCGTCACTCCATTTCTGCAATGGTGACAAGTTAACCATTTACAAGGATGAAAAACAGTGGAAAACTACGCAAAAGCCAGATGATTTTCTGATACTTTTATTCATAAATCATAAGATAAATAAACTAAATATTTATATTTCATTTAGTTATAAATGATACTCACATCCGATACGGTGAAATCTTTAAAAGGTGAATGTTATGAAATACCACTCTGAGCCTCTGGTTCCCCATAAATCTGCACTGATGCAAATGCCCGCAAATATCCTTGCCGAAGATGTTTGTTTACCTGCCGCGATCATTAAAAAGCAGGCCCTGGAGAACAACATTACGTGGATGCAGCGTTATGCTGACGCGCGCGGCGTTTCACTGGCACCGCACGGTAAAACCACCATGACGCCGTGGATTTTTCAGGCGCAGCAGGCGGCAGGCGCCTGGGCAATAGGTGTCGGTAGCGCGTGGCAGGCTGGTGCAGCAATGGCGAGCGGTATTCAGCGAGTGCTGATGGTTAACCAGTTGGTCGGCAAGGCGAATATGCAATTGATTGCCCAGTTGCAACGGCATTACCCGACGGTCGATTTTATCTGCTGTATCGACAGCATTGAGAACGCCCGCGCTTTGTCCGCCTTTTTTGCCAGCCAGCAACAGACGCTGAACGTGATGATTGAACTGGGGGTTCCCGGCGGGCGCTGTGGTTGCCGCTCAACGGATGCCGCACTGGCACTGGCTAAGCAGGCGGCCCAATTACCAGGATTACGTCTGCGAGGGCTTGAGTTATATGAAGGTGTTTTACACGGTGACGATCCGCAACCGCAGGTAGAAGCTCTGCTGCGGGATGCCGCACAACTGGCCTGTGATATGGCGAGTCTGGTTGATGGCGAGTTTATTCTCACCGGAGCAGGCACGGTCTGGTATGACGTGGTGTGCAATATCTGGCTGGCGGCAGAAAAACCGACTAACTGCCGGATCGTCATTCGCCCAGGCTGCTACATCACCCATGACGCAGGGATCTACGACATCGCGCAACAGCAATTGATCGCCCGCGATCCTGTGGCTTGCGATCTGGCAGGCGATCTCACATCTGCACTGGAACTGGTCGCCATGGTGCAATCGGTGCCAGAGGCCGATCGTGCGGTAGTTAATTTTGGTAAGCGTGATTGCGCCTTCGACGCCGGACTGCCGCAACCAGTCGCCCACTACCGCAACGGCAAGCCACTGGCGTTTGATCCTGAGGCTATTCGCAGTGTCGGCATTATGGATCAGCACTGTATGTTGCAACTGTCAGCTAATAGCGACGTGCAGGTGGGGGATATTCTGGTGTTTGGCACATCGCATCCGTGCCTGACCTTCGACAAATGGAAAACGTTGTTATTAACTGATGACGACTACAACGTACTGGCAGAGCTGGATACGTTGTTTTGATAGCGCAGATGGCGGGATCCTTCCCGCCATTAATTGTATGTATATCCTTTAATATCTATCAGCTACTTAAGGATCGAATATCGTCATAGAGTGATTGGCTGATCTCTACACCCTGTTGCTCACTGCGCAATCGTGCCTGGTAGCGGCGTTCTCCCGGCAGGCGCACGCCCTGTGCCTGCATCTGACTAAACAGCGTTTCCGCCCTTGCCAGATGTCTCCCGGCATCCTCACCAAGAAAACGCTGCGGATCGAGTGCCAGGATCAACTCTCCACCATATGGCAAACCACCTGCACCGTTATCCCATGCAAGAGACTCAGCACTGGTCATATCGCCAATCAGTGGCCCCGCAATCAGCTCCACCATCGCTGCCAGTGCCGAACCTTTATGACCGCCGAAGGTTAACATTGCTCCGTCCAGCACAGCTTGTGGATCGGTGGTGGCATTGCCATTACTGTCGATCCCCCAACCTTCAGGAAGTGATTTCCCGGCTCGCTGATGTAACTGAATCTCCCCGCGTGCCGCCGCACTGGTCGCCATATCAAAAATAAATGGCGGCTGTTTGTCGCGCGGCCAACCAAACGCGATTGGGTTAGTACCAAAAAGAGGTTTGCGCCCCCCTTTCGGCGCAACCCAGGCATGGCTTGGCGTGGTCGCCAGCGCCACCAGTCCGACTTCAGTCAGCGGTTCAACATCCGCAAATAAGGCGGAGTAGTGAACACAATGATTAATCGCCAGTGCTGCAATCCCGCACTGACGCGTTTTCTCGATCAGTAACGGCAGTGCCTGCTGATAAGCCAACAGCGAATAGCCACCTTTGGCATCGGCCTTAACGATTGCCGGCGCCTGAGATTCCACTGTCGGCAGAGCATCGGCAGAGACTTTCCCTTTTCGCAGCGTGTCAACAATCCCCAGCAGTCGCCATAAACCGTGCGAGGCACAGCCGTCGCGCTCCCCGGCGGTAACGTTTTTCGCAATCACCACCGCATGTTGCTCACTAAATCCGTTACTGATGAGCGCATGATAGGCTAGTGCGTAAGCCTCTGATAATGAGAGGATTACTCTATCCATTTTCTACTCCTTTATTCTTCTTCATCCCCGTTAAAGTTCGCCCGAGGAAGACAGGTGTATGCGCCCCAGTAATAAATTCCCAACGACATCAGCGCGACGACGATAGTATCCCACGGGTGACCTATAATGCCGCTACCGCCAAAACTACCCAACCAGGAAAACAGCATAATCAGGGCATAGAAGGCAATAAGCCACAATGAAGATTTAATCTGCTGCGCCAGGCTGACATGCTGAACAGGCACTTTCGACTTACAAACCACGTAAACCACAAACATTACGATTTGTAGCCCCAGCAGCCAGGAAAGCGTTCCCCAACCAGACCAAAAAACAATCAGCGCGGAAATCATAAAAGAGAGTGGGCCGAGGACCGCAAAACCACGAACGCGGAACGGGCGCGGCATATCTGGTGCATTACGACGCAGCCCGGCAGCTGTCACTGGCGCGATGGCGTAGCTCAGTACCAGAGCCGCAGAAACCACGCTAATCAATTGCTCCCACGACGGGAACGGCAGCGTCCAGAAGATAGATAAACCAAACGTCAGCCACAGTGCCGGACGTGGAATACCTGACTCCTTATCGATATGAGTAAAGGTTTTAAAGAATGTTCCCGCCTTCGCCCAGCCATAGATCACGCGCGGTGTCGCATTCATGTAAATATTGCCAGTGCCGCTGGGAGACACAATAGCATCACATACCACCATAAATGCCAGCCAGCCCATCCCAAGGGTAATGGCGATATCACGATACGGCAGCGAATAGTTCTTACTGATCTCCGCCCAACCCCCACTTAGCGATTCAGTAGGAATGCTGCCCAAAAAGGCTATCTGCAGCAGAACGTAGATGATGGTCGAGAGAATTACCGAGAGGATCAGCGCAAATGGGATGGTACGTTGCGGATTTTGCGCCTCGCTGGCAACGGAGATAATCGGTGTCAGCCCAAGGTAAGCGAAGATAATCCCACCCGCGCTAATTGCCGCTTCCACTCCCGACATACCAAATGGAGCCATACCCTGTATATGCAGATTCTCCGGTTTGAAGAAGGCAAATAACGTTATTACCACCAGCAACGGCACCAGAAACTTCAGCACACTAATAAAATTGTTCGAGCGGGCGAACGTTTTGACACTGTAGTAGTTCAGGGCAAAAAAGAAGCACAACAGTAAGAACTGCACCACCCAGCCTAACAGCGTCGGGTCACTGCTCCCCGTCTGCGTCAGCGCCGGAAACCAGGCGGCAGCATATTGCCGTGCGGCTACAATCTCAATGGAGATCAGGCTGGAGAAGGCAATCAGGGTAATAAAACCCAGCAGATAGCCCATCAATTCACCGTGCGAAAATACCGGGTAACGAATAATACCGCCCGCGCGGGGAAGCGCCGCCCCCAGTTCGCAGTAAATAATCCCCAGTAGCAACACCGCAAAACCGCCAATAACCCAGGAAGCAATCCCGGCTGGGCCAGCGATCGATGCGACATGGCTGGCAGCAAACAGCCAGCCAGAACCAAAAATCGCCCCCAGACCAATAAAGGTCAAGTCGGTGAGCGTTAACTGCTTTTTAAACTTCCCCGACTCAACAACGACGGTTTGCGTGCTTTGGGTAGAAGGAATTGTCATAGTGATGCCCTTCAATGAGTCAACAAGGAGGAAATGGCTTCCCGGGTCCACTGGCCGTTAACCAGGCGCAGCAGGTTTAATGGATTACTGTCCTGCAACGCAGGCGGTAATAGCGCAGCGGGTGCATTTTGCAGGCATACCGGGCGCAGAAAACGAGTAATGGACAGCGTGCCTACGGACGTGCCGCGCGCGTCGGTGGTTGCCGGGAACGGACCACCGTGTACCATGGCATCGCAAACCTCGACGCCGGTGGGATAGCCGTTGAACAATACGCGTCCGGCTTTATCAGCCAACAACGGCAATAAACGACCAGCCAGTTGCCGGTCATCCTCATCCGCCTGAAGTGTGGCAGTAAGTTGCCCTTGCAGAGCGTTAATCACCTGCAACAACTCCGCTTCATCAGCGGCTTCAACCACAATCGCGAGCGGCCCGAACACTTCCTCCTGCAACAGAGGATCTTTTTCAAGTACGCTTGCCACCTGAGCCTGATAGAGACGAGCTTCTGCACGTCCGGCCTGATGATTATCGTCCCCCGCCAAACACTGAATTGTCGGATGTCCTGCCAGTTTCTCTACGCTGTGGCGATAGTGCTCAAGCGTGGAGGCGTTAAGCATGAGTTGCGGTGAGGCGGCATTCACTTTCTCAATCAGTTGCTGCAAAAAGTCCGCGTTTTTCTCCCCCTTCAGCAACACAACCAAGCCTGGTTTAGTGCAGAACTGTCCACATCCCAGCGTGAACGACGCGACTAAATCGCGGGCCAGCGTATCGGCACGTACTGATAGCGCCTGCGGCAGAATGAAAAAGGGATTGAGAGCCGACATTTCGGCAAAAACCGGTATCGGCTGTGGACGCTGTTGGGCCAAACGAAAGAGCGCCATGCCACCACGTAATGAGCCGGTAAAACCCACCGCCTGAATTGCGGGATGTTTCACCAGTTCAGCACCGATATCAGTACCGAAAATCATATTGAATACGCCTGCGGGCATGGCGCATTTAGTCACGGCACGAGCGATCGCTGACGCGATAATTTCTGCCGTTGCCATATGCCCAGGATGCGCTTTCACCACTACCGGGCATCCTGCAGCCAGTGCCGCTGCTGTATCACCACCGGCGGTAGAAAAAGCGAGTGGAAAGTTGCTGGCACCAAATACCGCCACCGGCCCGAGAGCCGTTTTATACTGGCGCAAATCCGGTCGAGGCAAAGGCTGACGCTCCGGCAACGCAGTATCAATTCTTACCTCAAACAGATCGCCCCGACGTAATAACCCGGCAAACATGCGCATCTGCCCGCTGGTTCTTGCCCGCTCTCCCTGTAAACGCGCCAGGGGTAACGCTGTCTCCTGATGTGCCGTAGCGAACAGTTCGTCGCCTGCCGCATCAAGTTCATCGGCGATGGTTTCTAAAAAATCGGCACGTTGCCCGGCACTGGTCTGTGAATAGCGCACAAAAGCCTGTTGCGCCGCAATAGCCGCCTGCGCGGCCTCCTCCACGGAGGCCGGGTAAAAACGTTGCCCGGTAGGTTCGCCATCCTGCGCTCGCAGGCTGACCAGCGACGGTTCACCGCTGGCAACACGTTGCCCGGCGATGAACTGTTGCCCGGTGAAAGGGAAAGTTTCAGTCATAGTCTCTCCCCACCTCAAAGGCCCACGTCCGGCAGCGCAGGGCGAGTCGCCAGCGCTTTCTCAACTATCGCCACAACCTGGGCACGCGTTTCACCTTCCAGCGCCAGACGCGGCGGGCGAGTAACCTCACTGCCACGCCCCAACAGGGCTTCGCACAGCTTGATACACTGCACCAAGTCAGGACGCGCATCGAGATGCAGCAGCGGCATAAACCAGCGATACAGCGCCATAGCCTCGTCAAAACGCTGTTGTTTTGCTAAACGGAACAACGTCTCACCTTCGCGTGGGAAGGCGTTTGACATCCCGGAAATCCAGCCTTCAGCGCCCACCGCAATGCTCTCAACCACGACATCATCCAGCCCTGCAAACAGCACAAAGCGATCTCCTACCGCATTGCGAAGATCGATAAAGCGACGAGTATCACCAGAGGAATCTTTAAAGCAGACAATATTTTCGCAATCAGCGAGTGTTTCCAGGATATCAGGGGTGACATCGTTTTTATAAATCGGTGGGTTGTTATAGACCATGATCGGCAGGTCGGTCGCCATTGCCACACTGCGGAAGTGCGCTGCAGTTTCATGGGGCTTAGACGAGTAAACCAAAGCAGGCATCACCATAACGCCATCAACACCGACCTTCTCGGCCTCTTTTGCCATCGTCCGGGCAAAGGCGGTGGTGAACTCAGCAACCCCGGCAATCACCGGAATTTTTCCGCCAGCAGCATCTTTCGCGACTTCGATGATTTGCAGTTTTTCCTGAGTGGTAAGTGACGTGTTTTCTCCTACGCTACCGCACACTACCAGGCCAGAAACCCCGTCTTTAACCAGGTTTTTCATCACCGCATGGGTGGCATCCAAATCAAGTGAGTAATCACTACGGAACTGAGTGCTAACCGCCGGAAAAACGCCACTCCAGTTAATCGCTTTATTGCTCATCTTTGGTTTCCTTATTGTCAACCTGTTGCGTTAATGTGAATTAAAAGTGAATTATCATTAACAGATTGACCTCTCCTTGCGCTGGCGGCTTGTCGGTTTTCTTTCCCCAGGATGACGAAATTAGCACAATGCCCGGTTGCGATTTGTCGTGCTACCCGACCAACGTCATCCGAAAATCACGCGGTGTTGAGCCTGTCATCGCCTTAAATTGACGGCTGAACGCACTGTGGTCGGTATAACCGCACTGCAAAGCGATATCGGTAATCGGCGTAGTTCCGGCAAGCAACTCCGTGGCCTTTTCCAGTCGAACTTTGTGGATCATCTGGCGAGGAGTCAGGTGAAAAATCCGCTTACAGTAGCGTTCAATTTGCGCCACAGACATTCCGCTCATTTCAGTCAACTCTTCCATAGAGATCGCGCGGTGGTAGTGATTGCGAATGTGCTCATCGATGATCGCCAGACGTTGCCAGGCAGGATGACGCGCATGTGCCTCCTGGAGATCATGTGATATCCCCGCCATTCCGATCACACGCCCCTGCATATCGCGCAGTGCCAGTTTCTGTGTCAGGCACCAGCCGCGTTCGCGCCCGTTATAGAGATGCATCTCCAGTTGATCACGTAACGCAACCCCTTCGCGTAGCACACGCAGATCCTGTTCGGTATATCCTCGTCCCAGCGCAGAAGGGAAAACATCTGCCGATGTCTTCCCCAGTAGCGATGTCACGTTTTTAAACCCGCAGCGTCGCGCCAATGTCATATTGACTAACAGATAACGGGCCTGCACATCCTTAATAAAAAACACCACATTAGGAATGGCGTTAAGAAGTGGCGCAATCAGCGCCAGTGCATTTAACAATGCCTGAATATTTTGTGGACGCTGCCGCGCCAGCCCCTCGCAAATTTGACTAAGTTCATCAACGGCCAGCGCAGTTTCTTCACAAGGGGAAAACTCAATAGTCTGATGACATATGCTGGACATAGCTGTTCCTCATAGCGATTGAGGATGAATGTTTATTAACCTTTAGTTAACATGACAAGTACTGAACGCGCATTTTGCGATCCTTCCGTGTATTTCCACTTTCCGTTGCTCTCACTACTGACGAACGCTTGTTCTTGGTCTAACACATCACTAACAAGATGATTAATATTAAAAAAATATGACCACTCCTGGTGTCGCGAAATAATTCACTGTGCTGATTTCGTCATTTCCCTTGCAGAAACCCTTCAAGCGATAAAGTTGCAATTACGCCAGCATTTAGAAACATTTCGTTAACCACATGGAGCCAGAGCATGCATGTTCCTCACCAAATCACTGAACTCAGGGCTATCGACTCCCATACCGGAGGCGAGCCGACCCGGTTGATTATTGATGGCTTTCCCGATCTCGGTAGCGGCAGCATGGCCGAACGGCGCGAACGTTTTGCCCGGGAATTTGACAGTTGGCGCAAAGCCATAATTCTTGAGCCACGCGGCAACGACGTGCTGGTCGGCGCGCTACTGTGTGAGCCGGTTTCCCCTCATGCCACGGCGGGTGTCATCTTTTTCAATAATGCCGGATACCTGAATATGTGTGGGCACGGCACTATCGGGCTTGTTGCTTCACTGGCCTGGTTAGGTCGTATTAAACCAGGCGTTCATCGCATTGAAACCCCTGTTGGAGATGTAAACGCCACATTGCATGACGATGGCAGTGTGTCAGTTGAAAACGTTCCGGCCTGGCGCTGGCAAAAACAGGTAAGTGTGGAAACGGCGGTGGGTACAGTTACAGGTGATATCGCCTGGGGTGGCAACTGGTTTTTTCTTATTAATGATCATCCATTTGATATTGTGCCGGAACAGATCCCGCAGTTAACTGAATACGCCTGGGCGGTACGGGAAGGACTCGATAATGCGGTGATCGTCGGTGAAAATGGTGGCATTATCGATCATATCGAACTTTTTGCCGATGACGATCAGGCGGATAGCCGTAGCTTCGTCCTTTGCCCAGGCAAAGCGTGGGATCGTTCTCCCTGTGGCACAGGTACCAGCGCCAAGTTGGCCTGTCTGGCAGAGGACGGAAAACTCGCCCCCGGCGATATCTGGCGCCAGGCCAGTATTATTGATAGCCAGTTTACGGCTCACTATGCCCGCCATGGCGAGAAGATTATCCCCACCATTCGTGGAGAAGCCTGGGTATGTGGCGACAATCGCCTGCTCCTTAATTCGGACGATCCCTTCTGCTGGGGGATTAGCCTGTGAACAGCACGGAGGTCATTGTCATCGGCGCAGGCATTATCGGGGCCGCCTGCACATGGCAACTGGCAAAACGTGGGGTGAGAGTCACGTTAATTGACGACGGCCGAGCCGGAGCTACGGCTGCAGGAATGGGGCATCTGGTCTGTATGGATGATGATCCCGCAGAACTGACGCTCTCTGCCTGGTCGCTGGAACTGTGGCGCACGTTGACGCCTCAGTTACCGGAAAGCTGTGCCTGGCGCGGCTGTGGCACATTGTGGCTGGCGGAAACACCAGAAGAACTGGAAATTGCCCGAGAGAAGCAGCGACGTCTGGCATCGCAGAAAGTAAACAGCGAAATGCAAAGCGCCGCACAATTGGCCGAGCGAGAAGTTATGCTACGCCCGGGGCTATCCGGCGGGTTATGGGTGCCGGGCGATGGCATCGTCTATGCCCCAAACGTTGCCCGTTGGTTTATTGCCAATGCGGGCGATAAGCTGACACATCTGGTTGATCCCGCCATTCGTCTGGAAGAACCAACAGTGACATTACAGAGCGGTCGCCAGGTACGCGCCGACGCGATCGTCATCGCCAGTGGTCTGGGGGCCAATACGTTACTGGGGGAGCCATGGCTGCGCGCGAAGAAAGGCCAACTGGCGATTACTGATCGCTATGGTCCACTGGTCAATCACCAACTGGTTGAACTTGGCTACGGCGCCAGTGCTCACGGCGGCGGCACGTCAGTGGCCTTTAATGTGCAGCCTCGTCCCACCGGCCAACTGCTGATTGGCTCTTCGCGTCAGTTCGATAACCAGGATCGCGAACTGGACCTTCCACTCCTGGCCGCGATGCTGTCCAGAGCGCAACACTTTCTGCCGTCTCTGGCAACGCTCAATATTATTCGTTGCTGGAGCGGTTTTCGCGCCGCCTCGCAGGATGGCAATCCCCTTCTCGGCCCGCATCCTTCCCGTGCTGGCGTCTGGCTGGCTCTTGGTCATGAAGGGCTTGGCGTGACCACTGCCCCCGCCAGCGCGTCGCTGTTAGCCGCACAGTTGCTGGGTGAACGTAGCCTCGTATCTCCTGCCCCCTGGCTACCCGCCAGACTTATCTCCCTGGAGGCCAGCGCATGAGTGGCACCATTCGAATTTTTATTGCCGGACAGCCCTGGTTTGTCCCGACGGGTATTAGCGTAGCGGCGGCACTGGCCTTAACTGATAACCCCATTACGCGCCTTTCGGTGAGCGGGCAACCACGTACACCCTTCTGCGGCATGGGCGTTTGCCAGGAGTGTCGGGTGAGCGTTAATGGTCGTCGGGTACCAGGTTGTCAGACCCTTTGCCAGCCAGACATGCAGATTGAAAGGAGCGGATATGCAGACCTTACAGTGTGACATTTTAATACTCGGTGCAGGCCCGGCGGGGCTATCAGCTGCTCTGGCCGCAGCAAAGTGCGATAAGCAGGTCATCATTCTTGATGATAATCCGCGTCCTGGCGGTCAAATCTGGCGCGATGGCCCACAAAGTCAGCTTCCTCCACTGGCCCGCCATTACCGCGATGCCGTTGCCAACGAATCGCGGATTCGTGTGCTCAACGGAGCGAGGTTAATCGCCCGCCGCAGCGAAAATTGTATACTGTTCGAAACTGCAGAAGACTACGGCACAGTAAGCTGGAATAAGCTGATTCTCTGCTGCGGTGCTCGTGAACTTGCATTACCGTTTCCAGGCTGGACGCTGCCCGGTGTCAGTGGCGCGGGTGGGTTACAGGCACAAGTGAAACAGGGGCTGCACATGGCGAATCAAAAAGTGGTTATTGCCGGAAGCGGGCCACTATTACTGGCCGTTGCTGACACCGTTCGCCGTGCCGGAGGCGAAGTGGTGGCGATTGTGGAACAAGCCCCACGCGCAGCGCTATTGCGCTTTGGCCTCGGGCTATGGCGTTGGCCGGGTAAGCTGCGCCAACTGGCGACACTATTTCCTCGTCGTTATCTCAGTGCAAGCCAGGTTATCGCTGCTCACGGCGACGCCACATTGCGTGCTGTTACCCTCCGACACAATGGTAGGGAAATCACACTGCCATGCGACAAATTGGCTATTGGCTATGGTCTGGTGCCTAATCTTGAACCAGGGTTGTTCTTCAATTGTGTCATCAGCAATGATGCCGTGCAGGTGGATGAACTTCAGCGAACCTCGGTTAAAAACATCTATGCAGCCGGTGAATGTACTGGATTTGGTGGCAGTGAACTGGCGCTGATAGAAGGTGAGATAGCCGGACTTTGTGCGGCCGATCGCGCCCATGAAACCAGGTTTCTGCAACAAAAACGTGCCGGGTGGCAGCGCTTCGCCCTTGCACTTCATAAAACCTTTGCCCTGCCCGAAAGTCTCAAGCGCGTTGCGACACCAGAAACGCTGCTTTGCCGCTGCGAAGACATTCGCTGTAGCGATGTAGAGCAAGCACAAAGCTGGCTGCAGGCCAAATTAACGACCCGCTGCGGCATGGGAGCCTGTCAGGGGAGAACCTGCGCCGCTACCGCTCGATGGTTGTACGGCTGGCCATTACCGCAACCGCGAGAACCCCTTTCCCCCTCTCGCAGCGAAACGTTAATTGCCCTGGCGCACCAGCCACCTTCACCACATTAAATCCCTGATAAGGATTTGACGTTAATGGCTTATCCGGTCTGGTAAATCCTACAAATTCAATACATTGCAGAATCTATCCAGGCCAGATAAGCATGGCGCATCTGGCAATTATTGAGGCGCAAACGAGAAATCTATCCAGGCAAAAAAAATTCGTGATCTCAATCACATATTAGCCTAATGAATAATTCTTGCCCAACCGCTCACCGCCATTCCTGACCGCTTACGTCCCTAATATAACCACTCAGTTATTTACCTTACTTTACGCGCGCGTAACTCTGGCAACATCACTGCAGGATAGCGGTCAATTTACCTCCTCAAACGCAACGCAAACCTAGAACGGCTTCGGCCTATGATTAACAAATTACTCTATGGATTTTGTTTTGCAGGAAGGCAGCAAGTGAGTGAATCCCCGGGAGCTTACAACAGTAAGTGACAGGGGTGAACGAACGCAGCTGCCGCACCTGTAAGCCAAAAGACGACGAGTAAAATGCCAGGTTTTACTATGGATACGAAAAAACTATTCAAGCACATACCCTGGGTGATTCTCGGAATCATCGGTGCATTCTGCCTCGCGGTAGTTGCATTACGTCGGGGGGAGCACGTCAGCGCCCTGTGGATCGTGGTCGCCTCTGTGTCGGTGTATCTGGTGGCGTATCGCTACTACAGTTTGTACATCGCCCAGAAGGTGATGAAACTCGACCCCACGCGCGCGACGCCTGCGGTTATTAACAACGACGGTCTGAACTATGTTCCGACCAACCGTTACGTGTTGTTTGGTCACCACTTCGCCGCTATCGCCGGTGCTGGTCCGCTGGTTGGTCCGGTGCTCGCCGCGCAGATGGGCTACCTGCCTGGCACGCTGTGGCTGCTGGCGGGGGTAGTGCTGGCCGGTGCGGTTCAGGACTTTATGGTGCTGTTTATCTCCTCTCGCCGTAACGGCGCATCTCTCGGTGAGATGATCAAAGAAGAGATGGGACCAGTACCGGGGACTATCGCGCTGTTTGGCTGTTTCTTAATCATGATCATCATCCTTGCCGTCCTGGCGCTGATTGTGGTTAAAGCCCTGGCCGAAAGTCCGTGGGGAGTCTTCACCGTTTGCTCAACCGTACCGATTGCGCTGTTTATGGGTATCTACATGCGCTTTATTCGTCCGGGGCGTGTAGGTGAAGTCTCTGTCATTGGTATCGTGCTGCTGGTTGCCTCTATCTACTTCGGTGGCGTGATTGCTCACGATCCGTACTGGGGTCCGGCACTGACCTTTAAAGACACCACCATTACCTTCGCGCTGATTGGCTATGCGTTTGTTTCCGCATTGCTGCCGGTGTGGCTGATCCTCGCACCGCGCGACTATCTGGCAACCTTCCTGAAAATCGGCGTTATCGTCGGCCTGGCGCTGGGTATCGTGGTGCTGAACCCGGAACTGAAAATGCCTGCGATGACCCAGTACATTGACGGTACTGGCCCGCTGTGGAAAGGCGCTCTGTTCCCGTTCCTGTTCATCACCATCGCCTGTGGTGCGGTATCTGGCTTCCACGCGCTGATCTCTTCCGGTACGACGCCGAAACTGCTGGCTAACGAAACCGACGCGCGTTTCATTGGCTACGGCGCAATGCTGATGGAGTCCTTCGTGGCGATTATGGCGCTGGTTGCTGCGTCCATCATCGAACCGGGTCTTTACTTCGCGATGAACACCCCGCCTGCGGGCCTTGGCATCACCATGCCTAACCTGCATGAAATGGGTGGCGAGAACGCGCCGATCATCATGGCGCAGCTGAAAGACGTTACCGCACACGCGGCAGCGACCGTCAGCTCCTGGGGCTTCGTGATTTCGCCAGAGCAGATCCTGCAAACCGCGAAAGACATTGGTGAGCCTTCTGTCCTGAACCGTGCAGGTGGTGCGCCGACGCTGGCGGTAGGTATCGCACACGTGTTCCACAAAGTGCTGCCGATGGCTGACATGGGCTTCTGGTATCACTTCGGTATTCTGTTCGAAGCACTGTTCATCCTGACCGCGCTGGATGCCGGTACCCGTTCTGGCCGCTTTATGCTGCAAGATCTGCTGGGTAACTTCATCCCGTTCCTGAAAAAAACCGACTCTCTGGTTGCCGGTATCATCGGTACTGCGGGTTGTGTGGGTCTGTGGGGCTACCTGCTGTATCAGGGCGTGGTCGATCCGCTGGGCGGCGTTAAGAGCCTGTGGCCGCTGTTCGGTATCTCCAACCAGATGCTGGCAGCCGTAGCGCTGGTACTGGGTACCGTTGTGCTGATTAAGATGAAGCGCACCCAATACATCTGGGTAACTGTTGTTCCGGCTGTATGGCTGCTTATCTGCACCACCTGGGCGCTGGGCCTGAAACTGTTCAGCACCAACCCGCAGATGGAAGGCTTCTTCTACATGGCGAGCCAGTACAAAGAGAAGATTGCTAACGGTACTGACCTGACGGCGCAGCAGATTGCCAACATGAACCACATCGTTGTGAACAACTACACCAACGCAGGTCTGAGTATTCTGTTCCTGATTGTGGTGTACAGCATCATCTTCTACGGTTTCAAAACCTGGCTGAAGGTGCGTAACAGCGACAAACGTACTGACAAAGAAACACCGTACGTTCCAATCCCGGAAGGCGGCGTGAAGATCTCTTCACACCACTAACCGTGTTTAGCCCCGCTTCGGCGGGGCTTTGTTCTTATCAGAGTGAACTATGTTTGGTAACTTAGGACAGGCAAAAAAATATCTCGGCCAGGCGGCGAAGATGTTGATTGGCATTCCAGACTACGACAACTACGTCGAGCATATGAAGACCAACCATCCCGACAAGCCGTACATGAGCTATGAAGAATTCTTCCGCGAACGCCAGAACGCGCGCTACGGCGGCGATGGTAAAGGCGGTATGCGCTGTTGTTAATGGAGAGAGCATGAACCCGATTGCAGTTACCCTACTCACCGGTTTTTTAGGCGCGGGCAAAACCACCCTGCTGCGCCATATTCTTAACGAACAACACGGCTACAAGATTGCCGTGATTGAAAACGAATTCGGCGAAGTCTCCGTTGATGATCAACTGATTGGTGACCGCGCCACGCAGATCAAAACGCTGACCAACGGCTGCATCTGCTGTTCGCGCTCCAACGAGCTGGAAGACGCACTACTCGACCTGCTGGATAATCTCGACAAGGGCAATATTCAGTTCGATCGTCTGGTCATTGAATGCACCGGCATGGCCGATCCCGGCCCGATTATTCAGACCTTTTTCTCCCATGAGATTTTATGCCAGCGTTACCTGCTGGACGGCGTGATTGCGCTGGTGGATGTGGTACATGCCGATGAGCAGATGAACCAGTTCACCATCGCCCAGTCCCAGGTTGGCTATGCCGACCGTATTCTGCTGACTAAAACCGACGTCGCAGGCGAAGCAGAAAAACTGCGTGAACGTCTGGCGCGCATCAACGCCCGCGCACCGGTCTACACCGTTACCCACGGCGACATCGACCTGGGCCTGCTGTTCAACACCAACGGTTTTATGCTGGAAGAAAACGTTGTCAGCACCAAGCCACGTTTTCACTTTATCGCGGATAAACAAAACGATATTTCGTCGATTGTGGTGGAACTGGACTACCCGGTAGATATCAGCGAAGTTTCCCGCGTGATGGAAAACCTGCTGCTGGAATCGGCAGATAAACTGCTGCGTTACAAAGGGATGCTGTGGATTGACGGCGAACCTAACCGCCTGCTGTTCCAGGGCGTCCAGCGCCTCTACAGCGCCGACTGGGACAGACCGTGGGGCGATGAAAAACCGCATAGCACGATGGTGTTTATCGGGATTCAGCTGCCGGAGGATGAGATTCGGGCGGCGTTTGCGGGGTTGAGGAAGTAATCGTGAAAGGTTGAGTGTAAAGCAAACCAATGCCCCATTTAGCAGTGAGGGGGAAACAGAACGACGTGCTCCCCTCCGCTAAGTTTTATTGCGCGTGAATACCTGGATCTGGCAAAAAATTGCCGCGTTTGGCGTCAGACCATGCTTCGCTACCAGACGCAGGAATGTCGCTGTAATCAATATGTTCGTCGGATTTATTAACCAAAGCCATGAGTTCAGCTTCTTGCTGCACATCAAATGTGTAGAGTGCGCCCCGTTTATGTTTAACCATGCTCATTTATGACCAGAACCTTTACTATATAATTTATAAAGATATCTTATTTCAGCCATCCAGGCACGTTATATTCTGAGACATTCTCAATGGAATATGCATCTCTCCTGTCAGAACCTTTCTTACATTTCAACTCATCAAAACCCCATTTACCCTCTCTATTGGAATAAAATACAGTATATTTATCAGTATTAAACCCAAAATACTTTTCATTCGAACGTGAAATATTCAACTGGCCACATTTAATCTGATTACGCCATTCAAAATCTATGGTGCTTTTTAAAACGTAGTACGAAATACCTTCTACATTTTTTGAAGCAAAAGCCACTAAAATAGTAGATGCGATAAATGCTCCGGCAAGTATAAATAACCTATACACATTTAATTTAGTCCCCAGAGTTAAAAAAGCAAAATAGATAATAAGTTGCATTAACATGAAGAAAAGCAACATAAAAGCCATCCCTTTCCAGAAATACTCAACCCATGGAGTTAGCGTGATGTTTAGATTACTCAAACTTAAAAATAAACTGGAAGCATAACTACTTGTGAATAAATATATAATTGGCATGACTGCTATAGTCACAGACCTAATAATCATTAATTTTTTATTTTCTTTAAACTCTAACTCTAATATAATAAAAATACCTCCCAGAAAAACAAATAATGAAAAAGCACTAAAAATATATACAGAGGCACTGACTGGAAAAATATTAATTGAAAGCACAAAAAACAAAAATATAAACCATGCAATAAGTGAACACCAGGCAGCACAACTATTCAACCTGTTTTTATTACTGAACTTAACAAAATACCCCATATATTCTGTAATGCGATTTTCTTCCACTAATGCATAAAGAAGAATACCAACAAAGTACAGAGATAAAATAATATCTTTCCACAGATATTTATAAGGGAGAAGTATAAAACCAAGGAGTAGATAAATTAGCAGAATGACATCTAATGCCTTAGTACAAAAATATTTTTTCACTCCTTGCAAGAACCGAACATTCCCCATATGAATCCTTATCCAGCTATTGATGAAACTCAAGAATACCTTTAAAACAGTGACTTAACGCTGATAATACTCTTTGAACAGATGAATTCATCTATTTTTCTGTGTAGAATTTGCGCATCGCATTTAGATGAGAACACCCCATGGCGGAACTGAACCTAAGTAACCTGACGGAAGCAGACATCATTACCAAATGCGTTATGCCAGCCATTCTCAATGCAGGCTGGGACAACACAACGCAAATCAGACAGGAGGTCAAACTCCGGGACGGTAAAGTCATCGTACGTGGTAAAGTTGCGGCACGCAGAACGGTAAAATCTGCTGACATCGTGCTGTATCACAAACCAGGCATTCCCTTAGCCGTGATTGAAGCAAAAGCCAACAAACATGAAATTGGCAAAGGGATGCAACAGGGCATTGAATATGCGCGCCTGCTGGACGTTCCTTTTGTTTTTGCCACCAACGGTGATGGCTTTATCTTCCGCGATGCCACCGCAGCCGAAGGTGAATGCCTTGAAAAGCAAATAACGCTGGATGACTTCCCCTCCCCCGCTGAACTCTGGCAAAAATTCTGCCTCTGGAAAGGATACACACAAGCTCAGCTTCCGGTGATTACTCAGGACTATTACGACGATGGCAGCGGTAAATCACCACGTTATTACCAGCTTCAGGCAATCAACAAAACCATTGAAGCCGTCTCCAACGGGCAAAACCGCGTTCTGCTGGTCATGGCGACCGGAACAGGGAAAACCTATACCGCATTCCAGATCATCTGGCGCCTGTGGAAATCAAAAAATAAAAAACGCATTTTGTTCCTTGCCGATCGCAACATTCTGGTCGACCAAACCAAAAATAATGATTTCCAGCCATTTGGTACGGCAATGACCAAAGTCAGCGGACGCACCATTGATCCCGCTTATGAAATTCACCTCGCGCTCTATCAGGCTATAACTGGCCCGGAGGAAGACCAAAAAGCGTTTAAACAAGTCGCACCAGATTTCTTCGATCTGATCGTGATCGACGAATGCCATCGCGGCAGCGCATCCGAAGACAGCGCCTGGCGAGAGATCCTTGATTATTTCAGTTCCGCCACCCAAATTGGCTTAACCGCCACGCCAAAAGAGACGCATGAAGTCTCCAGCACGGATTACTTCGGCGATCCGGTTTACGTCTACTCGCTAAAAGAAGGGATCGAAGACGGCTTCCTCGCCCCTTATAAAGTTGTCCGTGTTGATATTGATGTTGATCTGCAAGGCTGGCGCCCAACCAAAGGGCAAACTGACTTAAACGGCGAAGTGATCGACGATCGTATCTATAACCAGAAAGATTTCGATCGCACGATGGTAATCGACGAACGCACAGAACTGGTTGCCAGAACCATTACCGATTACCTCAAGCGCACCAATCCGATGGATAAAACCATCGTCTTCTGTAACGACATCGATCATGCAGAACGTATGCGCCGCGCCCTGGTTAATCTCAACCCGGAGCAGGTGAAAAAGAACGACAAATACGTCATGAAAATCACCGGCGATGATGAAATTGGCAAAGCTCAGTTGGATAACTTCATCAACCCGAAAAAACCGTACCCGGTTATCGCGACCACTTCAGAGCTGATGACCACCGGTGTAGATGCTAAAACCTGCAAACTGGTAGTACTGGACCAGAACATCCAGTCGATGACCAAATTCAAGCAGATTATCGGTCGTGGTACACGCATCGACGAACGTTACGGCAAACTCTGGTTTACCATCCTCGACTTTAAAAAAGCCACCGAACTGTTTGCTGATGAGCGTTTCGATGGCATTCCCGAAAAAGTCATGGATACCACACCAGAGGATATCGCCGATCCAGAATCTGATTTTGAAGAGAAACTCGAAGAAATCAGCGAACACGACGAAGAACAGGTAACAGGCGTTGATGAACCGCCTGCGCCGCCATACCAGGTTACCGATACCGATGATGTCGGCCCACTTCCGGAAGAAGACGAGAAGAAAATCCGCAAGTTTCACGTCAACGGTGTAGCGGTGGGCGTTATTGCGCAGCGTGTTCAGTATTACGATGCCGACGGTAAACTGGTTACCGAATCTTTTAAAGATTACACCCGCAAAACACTGCTCAAAGAATATGCCTCGCTGGATGACTTTACCCGCAAGTGGCAGGACGCCGATCGCAAAGAAGCGATCATTCACGAGCTGGAGCAACAGGGGATCATCTGGGAAGTACTGGCAGAAGAAGTCGGTAAAGATCTCGACCCATTCGACATGCTTTGCCACGTAGTGTATGGTCAGCCGCCGTTAACCCGCAAAGAGCGCGCCGAGAACGTGCGCAAGCGGAACTACTTCACAAAATACTCTGAAGCAGCGCAAGCCGTGCTCGATAATCTGCTGGATAAATACGCCGATGCGGGCGTACAGGAGATCGAAAGTATTCAGGTGCTGAAACTTAAACCATTCGACAGCATGGGCACTTTACCGGAGATTATTAAAACCGGATTTGGCGACCGTAACGGGTATAATCAGGCGCTCAGCGAGCTGGAAAACGAAATCTACCAATTACCGCCCCGCTCTGCTTAACAACTCTCTTTTGTGCCTTCTGCAACCATCATGTTGCAGAAGGCCTTGTTTTTCATGGAATACAACATGTCTATCAGTTCAGTAATCAAATCATTACAAGATATTATGCGCAAAGATGCCGGTGTGGACGGCGATGCGCAGCGTCTCGGTCAGCTCTCCTGGCTGCTGTTTTTGAAAATCTTCGATGCCCAGGAAGAGGCGCTGGAACTGGAGCAGGATAACTATCAATATCCGATCCCACAGCGTTATTTGTGGCGCAGTTGGGCCGCAAACGCGCAGGGCATTACCGGTGATTCCCTGCTGGAATTCGTTAATGATGATCTGTTCCCGGCGTTGAAAAACCTCACTGCGCCTATCGATAAAAACCCACGCGGCTACGTGGTGAAGCAGGCGTTCAGCGATGCCTATAACTATATGAAAAACGGTACGCTACTGCGTCAGGTGATCAACAAGCTGAACGAAATTGACTTTACCAGCGCCAGCGAACGCCATCTGTTTGGTGATATTTACGAACAGATCCTTAAAGATCTGCAATCTGCGGGCAATGCTGGCGAATTCTATACTCCACGCGCCGTCACTCGCTTTATGGTGGATCGCGTTGATCCGAAACTCGGCGAATCCATTATGGACCCGGCCTGCGGTACGGGCGGTTTTCTTGCCTGCGCGTTCGATCATGTAAAGAACAAATACGTGAAGAGCGTCGCCGATCATCAGACGCTGCAACAACAGATCCACGGTGTCGAGAAAAAACAGCTTCCGCACCTGCTGGCGACCACCAATATGCTGCTACACGGCATTGAAGTGCCAGTGCAAATTCGTCACGACAACACTCTGAACAAACCGCTTTCCTCCTGGGATGAGCAACTGGATGTCATTGTTACCAACCCGCCGTTTGGTGGCACGGAAGAAGATGGTATTGAGAAGAACTTTCCAGCAGAGATGCAAACCCGCGAAACGGCGGATTTGTTCCTGCAACTGATTGTGGAAGTACTGGCGAAAAACGGTCGCGCGGCGGTGGTATTGCCGGATGGCACACTATTTGGCGAAGGCGTTAAAACCAAAATCAAAAAGCTACTTACCGAAGAGTGCAACCTGCATACCATCGTGCGCTTACCGAATGGTGTGTTTAACCCCTATACCGGCATTAAAACCAACCTGTTGTTCTTTACCAAAGGTCAGCCAACCAAAGAGATTTGGTTCTATGAGCATCCGTATCCGGCGGGCGTGAAAAATTACAGTAAAACCAAGCCGATGAAGTTTGAAGAGTTTCAGGCGGAGATCGACTGGTGGGGCAACGAGGCTGATGGTTTTGCCAGCCGCGTCGAGAATGAGCAGGCTTGGAAAGTCAGCATTGATGATGTCATTGCGCGTAACTTCAATCTGGATATTAAAAACCCACATCAGGCGGAAACCGTCAGCCATGATCCAGATGAATTGTTAGCGCAGTATGCAAAGCAGCAGGCGGAGATCCAGACGCTGCGTAATCAACTGCGCGATATTCTCGGCGCTGCGCTGTCTGGCAAGGAGGTTCACTGATGAGTGTGGAAAAGCTGATCGTTGATCATATGGAAACCTGGACCTCGGCGTTGCAAACCCGTTCCACCGCCGGGCGCGGCAGCTCCGGTAAGATTGATTTGTATGGCATTAAGAAATTGCGTGAGCTGATTCTGGAACTGGCTGTGCGCGGTAAACTGGTGCCGCAGGATCCGAACGATGAACCAGCGTCGGAGCTGCTGAAGCGTATTGCGGCGGAAAAAGCAGAACTGGTGAAGCAAGGAAAAATTAAAAAGCAAAAACCACTGCCAGAAATTAGTGAGGAAGAGAAGCCGTTTGAATTGCCAATTGGGTGGGAATGGGTACGGTTAGGTGATATTGGATTTACGCAAACAGGAGGAACTCCGTCAAAATCTAAACCCGAATATTTTGGGAACGATATTCCTTTTATTAAACCAGCAAATATCACTTCTCAAGGTGTCGATTACCAAGATGAAGGCTTAACAATACAAGGGGCGAATGAGCTTGGAAGACTTGCACCGGCTGGTTCAGTCTTAATGGTTTGCATTGGTACAATAGGAAAGTGCCAAGTTGTGAATCAACCATGTACATTTAACCAACAAATAAATTCAGTTACACCATTTATAGATAATTCTGAATTTATATTTCTTTGTTTATCTTCAGCATATTTCCAATCTTTAGCTTGGTCTAAATCGTCAAGTACAACAATTGCTATACTTAACAAAGGAAAGTGGGAGTCTTTATTATTACCTCTCCCTCCATTAGAAGAACAATTAAAGATAATTAAAACTGTTAAGCAACTCATGTCCCTCTGTGACCAACTGGAACAGCAATCCCTGACCAGTCTGGACGCACATCAGCAACTGGTTGAAACCCTATTGGGAACACTTACAGACAGCCAAAACGCCGAGGAACTGGCTGAAAACTGGGCGCGTATTAGCGAGCATTTCGACACACTTTTTACCACCGAAGCCAGCGTAGATGCGTTAAAACAGACCATTCTGCAACTGGCCGTAATGGGTAAACTTGTGCCGCAGGATCCGAATGACGAACCTGCCTCTGAACTGCTCAAACGAATTGCGCAGGAAAAAGCTCAACTGGTGAAAGAAGGGAAAATAAAAAAACAAAAACCGTTGCCGCCAATTAGCGATGAGGAAAAACCGTTTGAACTGCCGGAAGGGTGGGAGTGGTGTTTATTTGAAGATATTATTGATATTCAAAGTGGTATCACTAAAGGAAGAAATTTATCAAATAGAACTTTGGTAAAAGTTCCTTATTTACGTGTGGCAAACGTCCAACGCGGATATCTTGATCTTACGGAAATTAAACAGATTGAAATCCCTATTGAGGAAAAAGAAAAATATCAAGTAGTCAAGGGAGATTTATTGATCACAGAAGGCGGCGACTGGGATACAGTCGGGAGAACTACAGTATGGTGTCATGACTGGTATATAGCAAATCAAAACCATGTATTCAAAGGACGAAATATAGGGCAAGATGTTGATCCATATTGGTTAGAAACATATATGAATAGCCCATTCTCAAGACAATATTTTGCTAACGCAAGTAAGCAAACCACTAATTTAGCCTCTATTAATAAAACCCAGCTCAGAGGTTGTCCTGTTGCTATTCCGCCTAGCTCAGAAGCAAAAAAAATAATGAGTAAACTACATATTTTTTATAAACTATGTGAAGAATTAAAGAATCATATCCAATCCGCCCAGCAAACCCAACTGCACCTTGCAGACGCACTCACTGACGCGGCAACAAACTAATTTTATCGCCCTCAAAAAACCAATAAAGCGGCTAAATAGCCGCTTTATTCACATCACCGAAAATTATATTTCACGCTAATTTTTATCTTATTTTTCATTAATTTTTAGCTGGACTTTCCCCATATTTACTGATGATATATCCAGGTATTTAGCGCGGTGCGGATGTGCGCCAACACACCCGCACCGCTAATCACAATCCCTATTTCTAAGGAATAGTAATCATGACTGACACGCATTCTATTGCACAACCGTTCGAAGCAGAAGTCTCCCCGGCAAATAACCGTCAATTAACCGTGAGTTATGCGAGCCGCTACCCGGATTACAGCCGTATTCCCGCCATCACCCTGAAAGGTCAGTGGCTGGAAGCCGCCGGTTTTACCACCGGTACGGCGGTAGATGTCAAAGTGATGGAAGGCTGTATTGTCCTCACCGCCCAACCACCCGCCGCCGAAGAGAGCGAACTGATGCAGTCACTGCGCCAGGTGTGCAAACTGTCGGCGCGTAAACAAAAGCAGGTGCAGGATTTTATTGGGGTGATTACAGGTAAACGGAAAGTCGCCTGATACATTGACCCGGTAGCGCCAGTGCTACCGGGCATTTTTCGCCGCGTTATACCAACGCGCTCTCCATCTGTTTTTCAAATGCCTGACGAATTAATCCCATAATGTAAGGAAGTTGTGCGAGGTCGCTGAAACCAATTTCCACATCGCCATTGCCCCATCGCCCAACATTTGTCACATCTTTGGCAATACCTTTCGGATCGACCAGTTCATGAAACTGCATATTAAGCGACAATCGCAGTCGGCTTTTTTGCGGCACAACATCAACAAAATTCGTTTCAGCTTTAAACGCAATATACAGCTTTAAAACTTCCTGCGTGATCCCTGCGTCCAGGCGCATAACTTCATCGCGAAGATGATCGAATAACACCCGGCTATGCGAACCATCAGCAAGAAAAGGATAATCATTCAGGCTGTAACTGGTTTTGTTCTCCGGCTGCGCCCGATAAACAGCTAAAACCTCTTCAGGAAGGGAAGGCGCTTGCCAGACCTGAACCGCGAGATCGGCCAGACGATCGGCACGGGCGCGAATGGCGGCTTCATCCCATTTTTTGCACTGTCCAAGACCGATATTCAAATAGAGCGGGCTATGCTTAAAGCCGTCTTCAATATCGCGTTTTTCCGCGAAAGGTCTGTCACTGTAGCGGGAGTTATAGCGCGTTAAAGTGAGATTCCCCAACGTATGCAACAGTTCTTTATGCACACGCTGCCAGTCGCTTCCCAGCTCTTCGCGCCATTTAGCCGACAGATTTTCGTTCTGCGGCATAATGTGCTCAATCGTAAACTCTTCCACGCGCTCTCTGCGTTTATCGTTTTCCAGTCGTCGTAACCAGTAGCTGCGGCTGCGGAAGTTATAGAGATCGCGAATTTTTAATTCTCGTTTAAATTCATCATCGTTGGGGAAACGACGATATGAAGGCAGGTTCATAAAATGCACCTGAATACTTTCCAGATAATTTTCTTTATTAATGACCTTATAAAAAGTAGCAAACGTCTTGTTAAGAGAATTCGTCGGAATCGCACATACTGCACGGCGGAAAACATAAGATTCAATTAAACGAATTATGCTCAGGAAATCTTCGTGAGACAAATCGTCATTTTTATAGTCATGATAAAGCGCCAGTAAGAAAGGATACGCCACATCGACTTTTAACTCGCGCAAATCCTGAAAAGCCGTAGCAAGCGATTTGTCACTTTCTTTACCCAATGCCATTGCACAGTAATACTCCGCGTAGATATGAATATCTTCAACCAGCCGATCTACGCCTTTTTCAGCAACACTCTGGCTGCGGGCATGGAGTTTAAATGCCTCATAGACTTCATCTGTCCGAGGGATCTCCCCCGTTTTTACCGTCAGATAATGACGCATAAAACTGTCAAAATATTCGCTGTAACCTTGCTGACCAAAGGCAACTTCCATTGGACGCCAGTGATCTTCATACAACCGGGTTTGATGCTCTGGTTCGAGGCCCATCAGAATAAAATTGCGCACCAGATCGGCCTGACTTAATGCCTTACCGGTGGAGTTCATACTTTCAAAAATCAGTTGCGGATTATCCTGACCACGATTAAGCGCCACATCGACAATTAATAACTTTGCTAACCCACGACATAAGGGGATCAAGTCATCCCCGAGTTTGGCAATTTGTTCATCAAAGAAAGTAAAGTTTTCCATTATTCGATGGGAATAGTTTTCTGGCATTGGTCTTTGTTTTATTAACGCCAGCAAACTGTCTTTATCAGTCTCGGTCAGCAGTAATTTAAAACCTTTCTCACCGGACTCATAAGGATTGAGTAAATAATAATTACGCAATTTCATTGCTGAAAAGCCATCAAAAACTTCGTCTTCGCCAAGATGGCGCGATAAAGCCTCAATCAGCAACATTGCGGTCGTCAGCCGTTGTTGACCATCAATGACCAGCAACGGAGAAATACCAGAAACCTGATACAACCCCTGCTCAATATAAACAACCGAACCGATAAAATGCGCTGATATATCGTTACGCTTTCCGGCACGAATGATATCGTCCCAAAGTTGCCGACATTGTTGTTCCGTCCATGAATAGGTGCGTTGATAAATGGGAATAACAAACTGCTGCGAACGTTTTAAAAAATCGAGTAAGCGGGCTTCTGTTGCTTTCATTCTGACGTCTTTCCGTAAAGCGATGATTTCGCAATAATAACCACTTCCTTGTGGAGGTTATAGAGAAATCCTGTTTATCCGCGACGAACTGCCCCCTCACTCCACATCCTCCCTGCGTAACCCAATATCCCTCAACCGCTCATCACTCATCTGCTGTAACACGCGCCGGGTCTGCTTTTTCAGCCACCAGGTCCTCACCGCCTGCCAGAGTTGTACGATGCCAGTAAACGGCGCTTTGGCCTTGTTTTCGTGAAATTCCATCTGCTGCCTCCTCATCTTTCAGAGGCTTCATCATCCGCCTTCTGGCAGTTCACAATACAGATTCAAATATTACTTTTATTTAACATACAGACAGGTTAAAACAGCATCTGCATCCGGTTTTTTAGCCTCATCTGTACCGGTTTTTCTCTCTGTATGGTCCAAATAAGGAGTACAGCATGACGCGTTATCAACATCTGGCGACTTTGCTTGCCGAGCGGATTGAGCAAGGGCTGTATCGCCACGGGGAGAAATTGCCGTCGGTGCGCAGCTTAAGTCAGGAGCACGGCGTCAGCATCAGTACCGTGCAGCAGGCGTATCAGACGCTGGAGACGATGAAGCTCATCACTCCGCAGCCGCGTTCGGGTTATTTTGTCGCACAACGTAAAGCCCAGCCGCCAGTACCGCCGATGACGCGTCCGGTGCAGCGCCCGGTGGAGATTACCCAGTGGGACCAGGTACTGGATATGCTGGTAGCGCATAGCGACAGTTCCATTGTTCCGTTAAGCAAAAGCACGCCGGATGTCGAAACGCCCAGCCTGAAACCGCTGTGGCGGGAGCTAAGCCGGGTGGTGCAGCATAATCTGCAAACCGTTCTCGGTTATGACTTGTTAGCCGGTCAGCGAGTGTTGCGAGAGCAGATTGCCCGCCTGATGCTCGACAGCGGCTCGGTAGTCACCGCCGATGACATCATCATCACCAGCGGCTGCCATAACTCGATGTCGCTGGCGTTAATGGCGGTGTGTAAACCGGGCGATATTGTTGCGGTCGAATCCCCCTGTTATTACGGTTCAATGCAGATGCTGCGCGGTATGGGTGTGAAAGTGATTGAAATCCCAACCGATCCAGAAACAGGCATCAGCGTTGAAGCGCTGGAACTGGCGCTGGAACAGTGGCCGATTAAAGGTATCATTCTGGTGCCAAACTGTAATAATCCGCTGGGATTTATTATGCCGGACGCGCGCAAACGGGCCGTTCTCTCTCTCGCTCAGCGTCATGATATTGTGATTTTTGAAGATGATGTCTACGGCGAACTGGCAACGGAGTATCCGCGCCCGCGGACCATTCATTCCTGGGATATCGACGGCCGGGTGCTGCTGTGCAGCTCGTTCAGTAAAAGCATTGCGCCTGGCCTGCGCGTGGGTTGGGTCGCGCCGGGACGTTATCACGATAAACTGATGCATATGAAATATGCCACCAGCAGCTTTAATGTACCGTCCACGCAAATGGCGGCGGCAACGTTTGTGCTGGAAGGTCACTATCATCGCCATATCCGGCGGATGCGGCAGAACTATCAGCGCAATATGGCGCTTTATACCTGCTGGATACGGGAATATTTTCCCTGCGAAATCTGTATTACGCGCCCGAAAGGCGGATTTTTACTGTGGATAGAATTGCCTGAACAGGTCGATATGGTCTGCGTCGCGCGGCAACTGTACCGCATGAAAATCCAGGTGGCGGCAGGCTCGATTTTCTCGGCTTCCGGCAAATACCGTAATTGTCTGCGCATCAACTGCGCTTTGCCGCTCAGCGAAACCTATCGCGAAGCACTGAAGCAAATTGGCGAGGCAGTGTATCGGGCAATGGAATAAATTCGAATTAGTGGCGAAGCACCTGATTTCCTCTCACGAATAGCGTGTGACTCGTTTTATCTTTATAGCGACATCGCCACGTTCCAGCATGACTTAGGCAAAGTGCGCTTTGTTCATGCCGGATGCGGCGTGAACGCCTTACCCGGCCTACAAACCGCGCAAATTCAATAGATTGCAGAGATAATGTAGACCTGATAAGCATAGCGCATCAGGCAGCTTTGCGTTTGTCATCAGTCTCTGATTAGTATTCGATCCATGGATCGCGCTTGCTTTCAGGCAAGGGCTGCTCTAATGCCTGCATTTGCTCTGCTGAAAGTCCAGTATATCGTTGTATCCATTCAGGATCTGCCCCATTCTGCAACAACAATCGGAGGAGGCGCTGTTCCCCTTCTTCTTTCCCTTTCTCCCTCCCCAACAGCCATCCATCATTATGAATTCGCTCTGCAATCGTCATTATTCGCTCCCTTTGTTGTGGCATTCGACGGGTAAGTTCGCTGATAAACTTCTTAAAACGCGCTTCATCGCCAGTCAGTAAAATGTAATTTAACAGCGCAGTTATCTGGCTGTCATTAGCACACTCTGTAACCAGTAATACTACCAGTTGGTCGATAAGTCCCATCAGATCGCGCTGGCGAATATGCTTTTGGATCAACTCCAACAGGGCGACTCTGCGATGCTGCACAATCTCGTCGTCTGGCACGACAGTGATATCCACCAGCGGGAACGCGGCGGTATAAAGCTTCCGTGCGATAGTCGGGTCGGCAAATTCGTCCAACCAGCACAAAGACCAGGGATAAGGACTACGGCTACCGTGATAGAACAGCATCGGGATGACCAGCGGTAGCGGCCGGCGTTTATCATGTTCTATATGGCGCTGCATCACCGCCATGGAATAGCGCATCAGGCGAAACGCCATATGGATATCCTCGCGGCTCTGATGTTCAATCACCACATAGATATAACCATCACCTTCGCGGGTCTTTACCGACCACAGAATATCGGAATGTAGCGCCCGCAATTTTTCATCGACAAAGCTGGCGGATTCCAGTTTTAAGGTGTCGAGATCGCACAGTTCACGTAAATCTTTAGGTAAGTGGATCTCCATAAAATCCCGCGCGGTGTCAGGGTGCGTGAGAAAGGATTTAAATAATGCGTCATGCGGCGTGCTGGTCGTGAAGTTTGTCATGGCGATCCGTCACCTGTTGATAAGATGGCCCGACTTTAGCGACTAACAAAACCATTCTCACCTGGCAATTTCCCATTCCCCGAGGCACTTTCCAGGCTATTTTTGTTCTCCTGCAAGCGATACATTTTTATGGAAGATATCTCGCTTTTTGCGTTTTCTTACCGTCAGGCTCTATTCTTACGATATGAATAAAATCATTGAACTCCGACGCGCCAAAATGCTGGCGCTCTCTTTGCTGCTCGTTGCTGCCGCGACTTTTATCGTTACGCTGTTTTTGCCGCCCAATTTTTGGGTGAGCGGCGTGAAGGCGATTGCCGAAGCGGCGATGGTCGGCGCGCTGGCGGACTGGTTTGCGGTGGTGGCACTGTTTCGCCGCGTGCCGATACCGATTATTTCTCGTCATACAGCAATTATTCCGCGTAATAAAGACCGGATTGGCGAAAATCTCGGCCAGTTCGTGCAGGAAAAATTTCTCGATACTCAGTCGCTGGTAGCGCTAATCCGGCGTCATGAACCGGCGTTGTTAATCGGCAACTGGTTTAGTCAACCGGAAAACGCCCGTCGCGTTGGGCAGCATCTGTTGCAGATCATGAGTGGTTTTCTCGAACTGACCGATGATGCGCGTATTCAGCGTCTGCTTAAGCGCGCGGTGCACAAGGCGATCGATAAAGTGGATCTTTCCGGCACCAGTGCACTGATGCTGGAGAGCATGACCAAAAACGATCGTCATCAGGTACTGCTCGATACGTTGATCGCACAACTGATCGCCCTGCTTCAGCGCGATAAATCGCGCAAGTTTATTGCCCAGCAAATTGTTCGCTGGCTGGAGAGCGAGCATCCGCTGAAAGCCAAAATTTTGCCCACTGAATGGCTGGGCGAACATAGCGCAGAGTTGGTTTCTGACGCCGTGAATTCTTTGCTTGATGATATCAGCCGCGATCGCGCACATCAGATCCGCCATGCGTTTGATCGCGCTACCTTCGCTCTGATCGAGAAACTGAAAAACGATCCGGAAATGGCGGCGCGGGCCGACGCCGTGAAAAGTTATCTGAAAGAAGATGAGGCATTTAACCGCTATCTTGGTGAATTGTGGGGAGATTTGCGGGAGTGGTTGAAAGCGGATATCAACAGCGAAGATTCTCGCGTGAAGGAACGCATCGCGCGAGCGGGACAGTGGTTTGGCGAGACATTAATTGCCGATGATGCCCTGCGCGCCTCGTTAAATGGTCATCTGGAACAGGCCGCGCACCGCGTCGCGCCAGAGTTTTCGGCATTCCTGACTCGCCACATTAGCGATACGGTAAAAAGTTGGGATGCGCGGGATATGTCCCGGCAAATCGAGTTAAATATCGGCAAAGATCTCCAGTTTATCCGCGTTAACGGCACGCTGGTCGGCGGTTGTATTGGGCTGATATTGTATCTTTTATCGCAAATTCCGGCCTTGTTACCCCTCGGCAACTTTTAGAAATCGATGATAAAAGCTAAATGGCTAACCGCGAGAGAGATCAAATAAACCACACTTAAAACATGGTAATAATGTGGCCTCTTTTCATTATCTCCCGTGTTACGGGGAAGGAAAATCATGTCACTTGTCACCGATCTACCCGCCATTTTCGATCAGTTCTCCGAAGCTCGCCAGAAAGGCTTTCTCACCGTTATGGATCTCAAAGAGCGCGGCATTCCGCTGGTTGGCACCTATTGTACGTTTATGCCGCAAGAGATCCCGATGGCTGCCGGTGCTGTTGTGGTTTCGCTCTGTTCCACCTCTGATGAAACCATTGAAGAAGCCGAGAAAGATCTGCCGCGTAACCTCTGCCCGCTGATTAAAAGCAGCTACGGCTTCGGTAAAACCGACAAATGCCCCTACTTCTATTTTTCTGATCTGGTGGTCGGTGAAACCACCTGCGACGGCAAAAAGAAAATGTACGAATACATGGCGGAGTTTAAGCCCGTTCATGTCATGCAATTACCAAACAGCGTGCAAGACGATGCCTCGCGTGCGTTATGGAAAGCCGAGATGCTTCGCTTACAAAAAGCGGTGGAAGAACGTTTTGGGCACGAGATCACCGAAGACGCGTTGCGCGATGCCATTGTACTGAAAAACCGCGAACGTCGCGCACTGGCCAACTTTTATCATTTGGGGCAGTTAAATCCTCCGGCGCTTAGCGGCAGCGACATTCTGAAAGTGGTTTATGGCGCAACTTTCCGGTTCGATAAAGAGGCGTTGATCAATGAACTGGATGCGATGACTGCCCGCGTTCGTCAGCAATGGGAAGAGGGCCAGAGACTGGACCCGCGGCCACGAATTTTAATTACCGGTTGCCCGATTGGTGGTGCGGCAGAGAAAGTCGTGCGTGCGATTGAAGAGAATGGCGGCTGGGTGGTTGGTTATGAAAACTGCACCGGCGCGAAAGCGACCGAGCAATGCGTGGCGGAAACGGGCGATGTGTATGACGCACTGGCGGATAAATATCTGGCAATTGGCTGTTCCTGTGTTTCGCCAAACGATCAACGCCTGAAAATGCTCAGCCAGATGGTGAAGGAGTATCAGGTCGATGGCGTGGTCGATGTAATTTTACAGGCGTGCCATACCTACGCGGTGGAATCGCTGGCGATTAAACGCCACGTTCGTCAGCAGCATAACGTTCCTTACATCGCCATAGAAACAGACTACTCCACATCGGATATCGGGCAACTCAGTACTCGCGTCGCAGCCTTTATTGAGATGTTGTAAGGAGCGGTGGTGACATATGCGATTGGCATTGATTCCGGTTCTACCGCCACCAAAGGGATCTTACTGGCAGACGGCGTGATTACGCGCCGTTTCCTTGTTCCTACGCCATTTCGTCCGGCAACGGCAATTACTGAAGCCTGGGAAACTCTGCGTGAAGGGTTAGAGACAGTGCCGTTTCTGACGCTGACCGGTTACGGGCGGCAACTGGTGGATTTTGCCGATAAACAGGTGACGGAAATCTCCTGCCACGGGCTGGGCGCACGCTTTCTTGCGCCAGCAACGCGCGCGGTGATCGACATCGGCGGTCAGGACAGCAAAGTCATTCAGCTTGATGCCGACGGTAACCTGTGCGACTTCCTGATGAATGACAAATGCGCGGCAGGCACCGGGCGTTTTCTGGAAGTCATTTCCCGCACATTGGGCGCCAGCGTCGAGGAACTCGACAGCATCACCGAAAATGTCACGCCGCACGCCATCAGCAGCATGTGTACTGTGTTTGCCGAATCGGAAGTGATCAGTCTGCGTTCTGCGGGCGTACCAGCGGAATCGATTCTCGCCGGAGTGATTAACGCGATGGCGCGGCGCAGCGCCAATTTCATTGGCCGCCTCTCTTGTGAAGCGCCGATTCTGTTCACTGGCGGCGTGAGTCACTGTCAGAGGTTTACCCACATGCTGGAAAGCCATCTGGGAATGCCGGTACAAACTCACCCTGATGCGCAATTCGCTGGCGCAATTGGCGCGGCGGTGATTGGTCAGCGGCAGAGAAAACGCACATGAAAGAGTATCTGTTTTTATTTCACTCAACCGTCGGCGTTGTACAAACTCGTAAGGCGTTACAGGCAGCAGGGATGACTTTTCGCGTCGCCGATATTCCCCGAGAGTTACGCGGCGGCTGTGGGTTATGCATCTGGCTGACCTGTCTTCCTGGCGAAGAAACACAATGGGTAATCCCCGGTCATACGGAATCAGTTTATTGCCAGCAGGATGGTGGCTGGCGCTGCATTGCACATTACGGGGTTTCTCCGCGTTAAGGATTCATTAAGATCGCTACGTATACTTCTCGATATCTTATTGATTTGCCTTAAAGGGATTACCGTGACAAAAAGTATTTCGTTAAGTAAACGCATCTCCGTTATTGTGATTCTTTTTGCCATTGTGGCAGTGTGTACTTTCTTCGTGCAATCTTGCGCCCGTAAAAGCAATCATGCAGCATCATTTCAGAATTACCACGCCACCATTGATGGCAAAGAAATTGCAGGCGTAACGAATAATATCTCCTCGCTGACCTGGTCGGCACAGAGCAATACCCTGTTTAGCACTATCAACAAACCTGCCGCCATTGTTGAAATGACCACCAATGGCGATTTGATCCGCACTATTCCTCTGGATTTTGTTAAAGATCTCGAGACGATCGAATACATTGGCGATAATCAGTTTGTCATTAGCGATGAGCGCGATTATGCCATTTATGTGATTTCACTAACCCCAAACTCGGAAGTAAAAATCCTCAAAAAAATAAAAATCCCGCTGCAGGAATCCCCAACCAATTGCGGTTTTGAAGGGTTAGCCTACTCTCGCCAGGATCACACTTTCTGGTTTTTTAAAGAGAAAAACCCGATTGAGGTCTACAAAGTTAACGGGCTGTTAAGTAGCAATGAATTGCACATCAGCAAAGACAAGGCACTACAACGGCAATTTACTTTAGATGATGTGTCCGGCGCGGAATTTAACCAACAAAAAAATACGCTTCTGGTGCTGTCTCATGAATCACGCGCACTCCAGGAAGTAACACTGGCTGGCGAGGTTATCGGTGAAATGTCACTGACCAAAGGCAGTCGAGGTTTGTCGCATAACATCAAACAGGCCGAAGGGGTTGCGATGGATGCCTCTGGTAATATTTATATCGTTAGCGAACCAAATCATTTTTATCGCTTTACCCCTAAATCATCACATTAACAGGCTGGCATGTTTCACCTTTTTGTTATTAACTTGTTAACTACAAAAAAATACAAACAAGGTGAAACATGCCCCCGTCCTCGCATCCCGTAGAACGCTTTTCTTTCAGCACCGCGCTTTTCGGGATGCTGGTTCTGACCTTAGGTATGGGATTAGGTCGCTTCCTTTATACACCTATGTTGCCCGTCATGATGGCGGAAGGGGCGTTTTCATTTAGCCAGCTCTCGTGGATTGCCAGCGGCAACTATGCGGGGTATCTGGCTGGCAGTCTGCTATTTTCGTTTGGCGCATTTCACCAGCCGTCGCGCCTGCGCCCATTTCTGTTGGCTTCTGCCCTGGCGAGCGGATTGTTGATCCTCGCAATGGCATGGTTACCGCCATTTATTCTGGTGTTGTTGATTCGCTTCCTGGCGGGTGTCGCCAGCGCCGGAATGCTGATTTTTGGTTCGACGCTGATTATGCAGCACACGCGCCATCCTTTTGTGCTGGCAGCTTTGTTTTCTGGCGTTGGCATTGGCATCGCGCTGGGCAATGAATATGTTCTGGCAGGCCTGCATTTTGCCCTCTCCTCGCAAACGTTATGGCAAGGCGCCGGGGCGCTTTCTGGCATGATGCTGATTGCACTTACGCTTTTAATGCCCTCGAAAAAACACGCCATCGCACCAACGCCATTGGCAAAAACGGAGCAACAGATAATGAGCTGGTGGTTACTGGCTATTCTGTACGGCCTGGCGGGATTTGGTTATATCATCGTCGCGACTTACCTGCCGCTCATGGCGAAAGATGCAGGCTCACCATTGTTAACCGCCCATCTCTGGACGTTAGTCGGCTTATCAATTGTGCCTGGTTGCTTTGGCTGGCTATGGGCAGCCAAACGTTGGGGGGCTTTACCCTGCCTGACGGCGAATTTACTGGTGCAGGCTATCTGTGTGCTGCTTACTCTCGCCAGCGACTCGCCTCTCTTGCTTATCATCAGTAGTATCGGTTTTGGCGGTACCTTTATGGGCACGACATCTCTGGTGATGACTATCGCCCGCCAACTGAGCGTACCGGGAAATCTCAATCTTTTAGGCTTTGTGACGCTCATTTACGGCATTGGGCAAATTCTCGGCCCGGCGCTGACCAGTATGCTCGGCAATGGAACATCGGCGCTTGCCAGCGCCACTCTCTGCGGCGCGGCGGCGTTGTTTATTGCTGCGCTTATCAGCACAGTGTAATTATTTAAGCTACAAGTGGTCGCTTCATAAGGGCTGTTTCCCTTACCACTCAAGAAACTCAACCGCAACCGTTGATGTCAGCCAGACCCCGTTTTCCGCTTGCCAGAAAGGGATCCCTCGTTTCGCCATTTCCTGTGCTTTGACGGTTAAGATAACCGGCGAACCGTGTCTTGCCCCGACTTTGCGGGCCGTTGCTTCATCAGCAGAGAGATGCACATGATGACGCTCCCCTGCAATCAGCCCCTGTTTTTTTATCGCCTCAAGAAAACGGCTTGCCGTACCGTGGTAGAGAAATTGTGGCGGTGTTTTTTCGATGAAGGCAATGGCGACCTGCGAAGTCGAATGCCCCTGAACGGCGCGAATACACGTACCATCACTGGAATAACTAAAGCGCTTCTTATCGCTGGTTGCGACCACAGTCTCCAGTAATGCGCGGGTTAACCGCTTGCCCGCTTTTTGTGCACAGAGTATGAGCTTATCGATATCCGCCCATCCTTCACGGTCCAGCACGATGCCAATCGCCTCCGGTTTATGTCGGAGGACAAAACTTAAAAACTTGCTCGTCTCTGCCAGCTCTTTGTCGTTGTATTTTGCCATTTTGCATTCGTCCTTGTATTCGCCGCCTTTACTCACCAGCCGTTATTGTCATCGTGTTTATGAATTTTCTGCAACTCAATCCTTACAGGAAGGTTCTCCTCGCAGCGTAATTTTTCCACTATGCAAAAAACGCATAGCCAGAAACATACTTGCATTTTCCCCATACCCACATGGCTGATAAGGTTTTTCAGCTCCAGGAATTTTCCTGGTAGTCACAACACACATACACAAAAAAACAATGGGGATTGTTATGACACAACAAGGGGATGCTGTAGCTGGGGAGCTGGCGACAGAAAAAGTGGGTGTTAAAGGGTATCTGGCCTTTTTTCTCACGATTATCTTTTTTTCCGGAGTTTTTTCCGGGACAGACAGTTGGTGGCGCGTTTTTGACTTTTCCGTTCTGAACGGATCGTTTGGGCAACTGCCTGGTGCGAATGGAGCTACCACCTCGTTTCGCGGCGCAGGTGGCACAGGAGCTAAAGATGGCTTTCTCTTCGCGCTGGAACTGGCACCGTCAGTGATTCTCTCGCTGGGAATTATCTCGATTACTGATGGTCTTGGCGGATTGCGCGCCGCGCAGCAGTTAATGACGCCCGTGCTAAAACCGTTGTTGGGCATTCCAGGCATCTGTTCACTGGCGCTCATCGCCAACCTGCAAAACACCGATGCCGCCGCTGGTATGACTAAAGAACTGGCGCAGGAAGGGGAAATTACCGAGCGCGATAAAGTGATTTTCGCCGCTTATCAAACCAGCGGTAGCGCCATCATCACCAACTATTTCTCTTCTGGCGTCGCCGTATTTGCCTTTCTGGGGACGTCCGTAATCGTACCTTTAGCTGTCATCCTGGTGTTTAAATTTGTCGGTGCCAACATTTTGCGCGTCTGGCTTAACTTCGAAGAACGTCGCAACCCAACGCAAGGAGCGCAAGCATGACAACTCAGGTCCGCAAAAATGTCATGGATATGTTTATCGATGGCGCACGCCGTGGCTTTACTATCGCCACCACCAACCTGCTGCCGAACGTGGTGATGGCATTTGTCATTATTCAGGCGCTGAAAATTACTGGTCTGCTCGACTGGGTGGGACATATCTGTGAACCGGTGATGGCGTTGTGGGGATTGCCCGGCGAAGCGGCAACTGTCCTTTTAGCCGCATTGATGAGTATGGGCGGCGCAGTCGGCGTTGCCGCCAGCCTGGCGACCGCTGGCGCATTAACCGGCCACGATGTCACGGTATTACTTCCCGCGATGTATTTAATGGGCAACCCGGTGCAAAATGTTGGTCGCTGCCTGGGAACAGCCGAAGTGAATGCCAAATATTACCCGCATATCATTACGGTCTGCGTGATTAACGCATTGCTGTCGATCTGGGTTATGCAGCTTATTGTTTAACAAGGAGTTACCATGATTGATTATTCCGCAGCCGGTTTTACCCTGCTGCAGGGAGCGCATTTGTATGCGCCGGAAGATCGGGGAATTTGCGATGTCCTCGTTGCTAACGGCAAGATTATTGCCGTTGCCAGTAACATCCCTTCTGACATCGTACCGGACTGCACGGTTGTCGATCTCAGCGGGCAGATCCTCTGCCCAGGTTTTATTGATCAACACGTCCATTTAATTGGCGGCGGCGGCGAAGCTGGCCCTACCACACGTACGCCGGAAGTGGCATTAAGTCGTCTGACAGAAGCGGGCGTCACGTCAGTGGTTGGTCTGCTCGGCACCGACTCTATCTCTCGCCACCCGGAATCTTTACTCGCCAAGACTCGTGCGCTCAATGAAGAAGGCATCAGCGCCTGGATGCTGACCGGTGCTTATCATGTGCCTTCCCGTACCATTACAGGCTCGGTGGAAAAAGATGTGGCGATTATCGATCGCGTGATTGGCGTGAAATGCGCCATCTCTGATCACCGCTCGGCCGCGCCGGACGTTTATCACCTGGCCAATATGGCGGCGGAATCCCGCGTTGGAGGTTTGCTCGGCGGTAAACCTGGCGTCACCGTGTTCCACATGGGCGACAGCAAAAAGGCTTTACAGCCCATCTATGACCTTCTTGAGAACTGTGACGTCCCCATCAGCAAGTTGCTGCCGACCCACGTTAACCGCAACGTCCCGTTGTTTGAGCAGGCGCTGGAGTTCGCGCGCAAAGGCGGCACCATCGATATCACCAGCAGCATTGACGAACCGGTCGCCCCTGCCGAAGGTATTGCCCGCGCCGTTCAGGCGGGTATTCCGCTGGCCCGCGTCACCCTCAGCTCCGACGGCAACGGTAGCCAGCCGTTCTTCGATGACGAAGGGAATTTAACCCATATCGGTGTTGCCGGTTTTGAAACGTTGCTGGAAACCGTGCAAGTGTTAGTCAAAGACTATGGCTTTAGTATCAGCGATGCCCTGCGTCCACTCACCAGCAGCGTCGCTGGTTTCCTCAACCTGACCGGTAAAGGCGAAATTCTGCCGGGCAATGACGCAGATCTGTTAGTGATGACACCGCAGTTGCGTATTGAGCAGGTATACGCTCGCGGCAAACTGATGGTTAAAGACGGCAAAGCGTGTGTGAAAGGAACGTTTGAAACTGCATAAGCAGTTGTCAGCCGCCCGAATGGACGTAGAATGCCCGCAAGGGCGGCTGACAGAGTAAAACGCAATGGATGACAATGGTTCGGTCTTGCATAATATTGAAACCAAATGGCTTTACGATTTTTTAACGCTGGAAAAATGCCGTAACTTTTCCCAGGCGGCAGTCAGTCGCAACGTCTCACAACCGGCATTCAGCCGCCGGATACGCGCGCTGGAACAGGCGATTGGCGTTGAGTTATTTAATCGCCAGGTGACGCCGCTGCAACTCTCGGAACAAGGGAAAATATTCCATTCGCAGATCCGCCATCTGTTGCAACAGTTAGAGAGCAACCTTGCAGAACTCCGTGGTGGCAGCGATTACGCGCAACGCAAAATTAAAATAGCCGCTGCACACTCTCTTTCCCTCGGGCTGTTACCGTCCATTATCAGCCAGATGCCACCGCTCTTTACCTGGGCGATTGAAGCTATTGATGTCGATGAAGCGGTCGATAAACTGCGCGAAGGGCAAAGTGATTGTATTTTTTCTTTTCACGACGAGGACTTACTGGAAGCGCCGTTCGACCACATTCGGTTGTTTGAATCTCGTCTGTTCCCCGTCTGCGCCGTTAACGAACAGGGGGAAGCGCTTTTTAGCCTCGCGCAGCCGCACTTTCCTCTACTCAACTACAGTCGTAATTCCTACATGGGGCGATTGATTAACCGCACCCTGACGCGCCACGGCGAGTTAAGTTTCAGCACCTTTTTCGTGTCTTCAATGAGCGAGTTATTAAAGCAGGTTGCCCTCGACGGCTGTGGGATTGCCTGGCTACCGGAGTACGCCATACAACAAGAAATTCGCAGCGGGCAGCTCATTGTCCTGAATCGAGACGAATTAGTTATCCCGATTCAGGCCTACGCATACCGGATGAACACACGGATGAATCCCGTTGCAGAGCGTTTCTGGCGTGAACTGCGCGAGCTGGAGATTGAACCTGGCTGAAAGTTTTCTGCAGAAAATCTTCCGGCGCTGGGAATTATGATTGAGGTTCCTGCCGCAGTCATGATTGCAGACAAATTAGCCAGTGAAGTCGATTTCTTTTCCATCGGCACCAACGATCTGACGCAATATATTATGGCGGCAGACAGAGGAAATAGTACCGTCGCGGAACTGGTCGATTATCGTAATGACGCGGTGATTAACGCTATTGCTATGGTGTGTCAGGCCGGACGTAATAATGAAATTCCGGTCAGTATGTGCGGCGAAATGGCTGGAGATACCCAGCAAACAGCACGACTGCTCACTATGGGGATTGATAAGCTCAGTGCCAGTCCATCCCGACTTCCGGCCTTGAAAGCAGCAATCAGAACCTCCCACTAATTGTGACCTAACGCGATACGTCTTGCGCGTATCGCGTTTCTCATCATTTACTGCGGCATCGTGCGATGCCAGCTCCCCTTCTGCCAGACCAGGTCAAACGTTAGCGGCTCATCATCGTGGTACAGCATCATCTCCAGACTAATGACCAACTCGTGGCAATAGACTGCTTTCAGATTGACCTGCAATGCCGCAATACGTGGCTCATGAAATAAAAGCGCTGAACGTAACTGGCGGCAATACCAACTCTGGAGAAGCTTGTCGCTCTGATTATGCCCTTGCCACTCAGGCATGCCTGAAACAAGTAATATTGGTAGCGGTGAATGGGGAGAACTAAAAAGTTGAAAGAGATCCCGGCATACGGAATCACGCAGCGATAACGTATTGTTCCCTGTACTTTCAGGTAATACCGTCTGAACTGATTGGCGCATCATTTTGCGCACTCCTGACGTTTAGTGGCATCTGTATCCTGCCCTGGCTGCTGGACACCACTGGGTTGATGCTCATATTCCATAATCATTCCTTTATGCTCATTGCGTCCCTGGCACTTTCATAAGGGATTTATAAGATCCGCCAAAGATAAAACACTGTACAGAAAAGAATATCCACTGACTTTTTATTTAAAAAGGTATCATTTGACAAAAGTCATTAAACATAACGGAAATACGTTAACATATTCTGATTATTCCGAATAATTTCTCAGCGTTAAACTGATATATAATTATTCCAAAACAATATATCGTACGTAATGATTAAATTACGCATAATATATTCTGCAGAACATAATTAATTATTCAGGGAACATACATAGTGCAAAGCGGTTCAACTTTGCACCAGAAATGAGGGATCAGGCGTCCACTTTATCCAACGGCCACGAATCAAACAGATAACCATCGAAATAGATGTCATCAACATTTGAGAACTCCAGCAAGCGCTGCTTCACATTCTCCAGATGCTGCCACATCGCCAGTTTTGCCGCGCGGGCATCTTTTTTGATTAACGCAGCCAGGATTTGTTTGTGATCGTCTAACCACTCTTTGCGATACAAGCTGTCATCGAGATGGCTGTGCAACTGGATCCACATTGGATTATTTTCCCGCCACTCCCAGGACTGACGGAACAGTTCCACCAGCATGCTGTTATGCGTCGCTTCGGCAATGGCGAGGTGGAACTGCATGTCGCCGCTTTCGCTGCTGCCCGGCGCGCTGGAGGCCAGTTCACGCTCTTCCAGTTGCAATGCCTGACGCATTTTAACGATGTCTTCGCGGGTAGCCTGCAAAGCGGCAAACTCGGCGATGTTACTTTCCAGCAACTGGCGCGCCTGTAACAGTTCAAAAGGACCGGCGTCATTGCAGACGTTGGCCTCTGCGCTCTCTGCATTATGGCTGGGTAAACTGTCGAGCACATAAATACCGGCACCACGTCGTACTTCTACCAGCCCTTTGATCTCCAGCATGATCAGCGCCTCACGCACCACCGTGCGGGTGACATCCAGCATTTCTGCGATTTCACGCTCCGGCGGTAGCCGTTCGCCAGGATTGTACGGCGTCTTAAGGATCAGATCGCGGATCATCGCCCCAACTTCCTGGTAAGGTCTTTGCGCAGAGGTGGCAGATTTCATGATGTTGTGTCCGTTAGATGCGATTAATCAAATTATTGCCGGATGCGGCGTGAACGCCTTATTCGGCCTACAAAGAGTGCATATTCAATAAATTGCGATTGATCCGTAGGCCCGACAGGCTTGCTTACCGGGCAATTTTACGTTGACCGTTAATTTCAAACTATACCATTAGCACTGGAAGTTGGCACGTACAGGTGGGCAAAAAACGAAAACTGGTCAACCAAATATGATTTTGATTGACCAGTAAGTCTGTAGGGTAATCAGTCAGTTACAGTGCAGCCACACACTCACGCGCGCCGCGCTCGCACAGCTGCTGATATGCCGCAGTCACCGCGCCAACAAAGTCTGCATTTTGCGGCAGATCATCGGCAAAGATACCGCTCAGGCCCAGCAACGCTTTCACGCGGTCTGCGCCCTGATACTGCACATTGATCTTCTGGAACTCGGCCAGCATCGGGTCTACCACGTCAATAGCATTACCCTGCTCATCCACGCCCTGGGTGTAACGCATCCAGCCAGCCACACCCAGCGCCAGGTGGCGCCAGCTACCGCCGTTTTGCAGGTGCAGACGCACCGGATCCAGCAAACGCTGCGGTAACTTCTGGCTACCGTCCATCGCAATCTGCCAGGTGCGGTGACGCAGAGACGGGTTGCTGAAACGCTCGATCAGCAGCGTCGCATAGGCGTTCAGATCAGTCCCTTCCGGCATCGACAGCGTTGGCGCTTGTTCCTGCATCATCAGGGCAAAGGCCGCTTTGCGATAATCCGGGTTAGTCATGGTGTCGGCAATGGTTTCATAGCCGCCGAGGTAACCGAGGTATGCCAGGAAAGAGTGGCTGCCGTTAAGCATACGCAGTTTCATCATTTCGAACGGTACAACATCGGCAACAAACTGCGCGCCGACTTTATCCCAGTCCGGACGGCCATTAACGAAGTTATCTTCAATTACCCACTGACGGAATGGTTCGCAGGCAATGGCGCACGGGTCGTAAACGCCCAGCTGGTCAGCAATTTCCTGCAAAGTTTCTGGCGTCGCCGCCGGAACGATGCGGTCAACCATGGTGCACGGGAAGGTGACGTTCTCTTCAATCCATGCCGCCAGCTGCGGATCGCGTGCCTGAGCCAGCCCCAGAACAGCAACCTTCGCCACATGACCGTTTTCACGTACGTTGTCGCAGGACATCACCGTAAACGCTTTCAACCCTTTTTCACGACGCAGGCGCAAGGCTTCGACGATGTAACCAATCGCGGACTTCGGCGCAGTCGGGTTTTCCAGATCGTGCTTGATCAGCGGGTTATTGAGATCCAGCTGACCGCTTGCCGCATCGGCACAATAGCCTTTTTCCGTGACCGTCAGGGAGACAATCGCCGTTTGCGGACGCGCCATCGCGTTGAGAATACCTTCGCAACCGTCGATTTCCGGGTGTAGAGCTTCTTTCATCGAACCGATAATTTTCAGCTCGGTGCTTTCTGCGCCTTTCTCCGCCACGGTGTACAGCAGTTGCTGTTTTTTCAGGTTTTCGATCAGCACGCGGTCATTGCCTGGCATCAGGTTAACTTCGCAGATACCCCAGTCGCTGTCGGTGCTTTCCAGCAGGTGATGGGTATACAGCGCCTGGTGCGCGCGGTGAAACGCCCCGCAACCGAGATGCACAATGCGTGATTCCAGACGAGAATGATCCCATGACGGGCGGGCAACCGGCAGATTGCTGTCAACAATAGTAGTCATCGTAAACTCCAGAATCCGTCTTCAGAGAGTGACGGCAAGGAAGAAGGAACCGGCACGGCGCGCAGCCATGCCGGTGGATATTAACGGCTAAAGAAAGCGCGCTGGATCGCCAGTTCGACACCGCGAACTTCGGCCAGGCCTTTCAGACGACCAATTGCGGAGTAACCTGGGTTGGTTTTCTTCTTCAGGTCGTCCAGCATCTGATGACCGTGGTCCGGACGCATCGGGATCAGGTCTTCTTTGCCTTCCGCTTTACGACGGTGCTCTTCTTCAACAATCGCTTTCACCACTTCGTACATATCAACGTCACCGTTCAGGTGCGCCGCTTCGTGGAAGGTTTTCGGGTTATCTTCACGCATGGTGGAGCGCAGATGGGTGAAGTAAATACGCGGACCGAACTGCTTGATCATATCAACCAGATCGTTGTCGGCACGCACGCCGTAGGAACCGGTGCACATGGTGAAACCGTTCGCCATGCTGTTTACGGTATCAACCATCCACTGCATATCTTCAATGGTGGAAACGATACGCGGCAGGCCGAGGATCGGGCGCGGCGGATCGTCCGGGTGAACAGCCATACGCACGCCAACTTCTTCGGCAACTGGAATGATCGCTTTCAGGAAGACCGCAAAGTTTTCGCGCAGCTTCGCTTTGTCGATATCTTTGTACAGCTCCAGGTGCTTACGGAACTGGTCGAGGGTATAACCTTCTTCCGCGCCCGGCAGACCTGCGATGATATTACGGGTCAGACGCGCTTTGTCTTCGTCGCTCATAGTGGCGAAGCGTTCTGCTGCCTGAGCAATTTCTTCTTCGGTGTAGTCCGCTTCTGCGCCTGGACGCTTCAGGATGTGCATTTCGAATGCAGCGAATTCGATCTGGTCGAAGCGCAGAGCTTTGGAGCCGTCTGGCAGCACGTATTCGAGGTCAGTACGGGTCCAGTCGAGCACCGGCATGAAGTTATAGCACACGGTGCGGATACCGCACTGCGCCAGGTTGCGCAGGGTCTGCTGATAGTTAGCGATCCACTGCTCATAGTTGCCAGTGTGGGTTTTGATATCTTCGTGAATTGGCACGCTTTCCACGACAGACCACACCAGACCTGCGTCTTCAACGATAGCCTTGCGTTTGAGGATCTCTTCAACGGACCATACTTCGCCGTTCGGGATATGGTGCAGCGCGGTAACCACGCCAGTTGCGCCCGCCTGACGGACATCAGCTAAAGAAACCGGATCGTTAGGGCCGTACCAGCGCCAGGTCTGTTCCATGTTTATTCCTCTTTCACGTAGTGGGTTCAACAGCGAAGAGACGCGGAACCCCGGAGTTGTTTAGGTATCCGAATGAACGACCAGACCGCAGCCGTGGAGTTGCATCGGATGAGATGGCGTATAAGTTCTACCTTTTGGTAATACATGTCAACCTGAAATCTAAAATTGGTTAACCACATCACAAGAAATCTACTCTCCTGCCGGTTGACGTAAATGACAACAAAGGAGAATCGGCGGTTAGTGATCGGGGGATGTGACATTCATCGCAATAATGGTTGACCAATTTACATAACGTGTCGTCCAACATAACAATGGATTAACCTGCTCCCCCATTGCATAAGTTGTGACCGACACAACAAAACTGATGCTGTTGCAAAGATTGCTACTTAGTTTTGGTATAAAAGGTATACAGGCACATGGTGCAACATTTGAATTCCAGCGAGCAGGAGTAATTCACAATGAAGAGAACAATAACGGCGCTTGCTATCATGATGGCATCATTTGCCGCGAACGCGTCTGTATTACCGGAAATTCCAGTACCATTTAAAAGTGGTACTGGTGCAATTGATAACAACACTGTCTACATTGGTTTAGGTAGTGCAGGAACGGCATGGTACAAGCTGGACACACAGGCCAAAGATAAAAAATGGACAGCTCTGGCTGAATTCCCCGGTGGTGCGAGAGATCAAGCAACGTCCGCATTTATTGATGGTGATTTGTATGTATTTGGCGGTATTGGCAAAAACCAACTAGGTTTAACCAGGGTGTTCAACGATGTGTACAAATATAGCCCAGCAACTAATACCTGGATTAAATTGATGTCACACGCACCGATGGGCATGGCGGGTCATGTGACTTTTGTTCACAACGGCAAGGCTTATGTTACTGGCGGTGTTAACCAAAATATCTTCAATGGCTATTTTGAAGATCTCAACGAGGCTGGAAAAGATTCAGCAACTATAGATAAAATCAACGCCCACTATTTTGACAAAAAAGCAGAAGATTATTTCTTCAATAAGTTTTTGTTGTCTTTTGATCCCTCTACACAGCAATGGAGTTACGCTGGTGAATCGCCCTGGTACGGGACGGCTGGTGCGGCGGTTGTGAATAAAGGTAATAAAACCTGGCTTATTAATGGTGAAGCAAAGCCTGGACTGCGGACAGATGCCGTATTTGAACTTGATCTTACCGGCAATAACGTAAAATGGAATAAGCTTCCTCCCGTCTCATCACCAGATGGCGTCGCTGGCGGTTTTGCGGGGATAAGCAATGATTTTCTTATATTTGCCGGAGGGGCCGGATTTAAAGGCTCGCGGGCAAATTACCAGAACGGTAAGAACTATGCGCATGAAGGCCTGAAAAAATCATATAGCGCTGATATTTATCTGTGGCATAACGGGAAATGGGAGAAATCTGGCGAACTGACGCAAGGTCGGGCCTACGGAGTATCATTGCCCTGGAATAATAGTCTATTGATTATTGGCGGTGAAACTGCGGGTGGTAAAGCAGTGGCGGATTCAGTGTTGCTCTCAGTGAAAGATAATAAAGTTACTGTGCAAAACTAACTTTTCAGGGTATCCATTGCCTGAAAATAAAGATGTTGTTCATCCCGGAATAAATAACTGGCGCGGTTTGCGCAGATACATCCTGCGCCCGCCATATCACTTTAAAAGAGAACTGACAAACGCGCCTGATGAAAATCCAAATAACTTGAGCAAGGGATATAACGGTTCAGCGTACCGAACGCTGGAGAACTGGACGACGGCGCTACGAAGCCGTCATTTCAGTCGGGGGATGATTGTAGACAAATTTGTTGACGCTATTTTGCAGTTTTGGCGCGAAAGATGAGCGTTCATTAATTTGATTTATTTGCATTCATCAACGCTTTTAACTCCTCCGGCGTAAACGGTGGTTTGCGTCGGTGCAGCATCGCATGGCAATTAGGGCAAACAGGCAGCAAATCATTAACCGGATCCAGCTGGTAATCCTCTTTAATGGCTGAAAGCGGCACAAGGTGATGCATATGGATAAAGCCCTCAGCGATATCGCCATAGATCTTCACCAGATCCACTCCGCATACGTTGCACTGGCATCCGTGATGTTCGACTGCTTTATCGCGGGCCTTTTTATCGCGTTCATAGCGGTTTACCGTCACCTTTATTGCCGCACCTTCAACGAATTTCTCCTGCGACGGCAACTCATTCGGGAACAGAACGTCGGCTATGGGAGCCGCAGTGGCTTTATCCTGATGAATGTGAAATCCCTGATCTATGAGTAGCTTGACGCATTTAGATTTTATTCCGCCGGTGAAATCCGCAGGGGTAAATTGCGTCCCCGTCATCAATGTCGCTGCGATGCCAGCAATCGCCTTCGAGGGGTAACGTCGGCCATGATATTCAATCTCATACAACCGTGCAGGCTGGAACTGATGAGTTTCTCCCGCATCCCATAAATGGATAGCTTCGATGATATACCGCCGCGGAAGATGGTCGGGAAGTTTATTCATGGGGAATATCCTTATACGTTCTCAGAACAGGCAGCAAAAAAACAAATGAGATCAAGGTAATATATCTTCACTTGCAGGCTTGAACAGCAGAAAATTTGCGAGCATGATCGCAATTATTTCACTGCCAGGGATATCAATGGCTTCCAGTAAATCGCTACAGCAGGCAATTGCCAACATAAAAATCTGGCACAAGGGTGAACAGCGCGCACCTCATAAGCCATTGTTACTGCTATACGTATTAGCGGGATACCTGAATGGACATCCGCGCCTTTTCGATTATGGCTCGGAAATCTACGAACCTCTGCACAGTTTACTGGAACGTTTTGGGCCACAGCGTTCGCAGTACCGACCTGATATGCCGTTCTGGCGATTACAAGGCGACGGATTCTGGCAATTACACAATGCCGGGCTTTGCTCAACAGCAGGGAGCTGCCGACAACCGCCAGTGAAGGAACTGACCGAACACCACGTTGCAGGCGGTTTCGATGAACAGCACTACGCTCTGGTAACTGGCAATAAAAAACTCATTAATACTCTGGCACAACAGATACTCGAAGCGCACTTCACCGAGAGTATTCAGGAAGAAATTGCTGACGAGCTGGGTTTTGATCTCCAGCAAATCCGTAAACAGCGCGACCCGTTATTTCGCAAACTTGTATTGCGCGCATATAACTACCAGTGCGCGATATGTGGCTTTAATATGCGCCACGATGACACCACCGTCGCACTGGAAGCAGCGCATATAAAATGGAAACAGCACGGCGGCCCTTGTGAAATCCCTAATGGTCTGGCGCTTTGCGCAATTCACCATAAAGCCTTTGATAAAGGATCGATTGGCCTGGATGAAAATATGCGGGTGCTGGTATCAGATGCGGTAAACGGCGGAGGTATCGTTGAGAGATTATTCTGGGATTTTGACGGGAAAACTATTGCGTTGCCACAGGTGCGTAAAAATTACCCTTTTGAGGGGTTTGTAGAGTGGCATCGGAAAGAGGTTTTTAGGGGGTGAGGTAGGCTATCTTGTGCATACAAATAGACAAATAAATTGTATAAAGAGATAGCCTACAAATACTAAATAAATTCAGCCCCACTAGGAAAACGCAACTCTGATGTCTGTAAACTCTCGCCAATAAAAAAAGGTACAACCCATAAACGTAACCTATTTTCCTTCTGATGGCTAAATTCATAAGGATGAGGAGATGGCTGATTAAATCCGTTATGATAGGGGTATATCAAAATCATATCACCTTCCCCCTCCTGGTAATTCAATCCATAGGCAAGCATTTGGTAGAGATCGGCTTGAGATTGTTCAAGACTGTCCTTTCTGCCATTTACTATCTTCCATTTAACATCACAGGTAATAACTGAACCAGTAGTACTTTTACGAGGCCGTAAACAAATATCAGGCCGCAGCTTAAATAAAGCTTTACCGTTATAACTAATCAGATTTTTTGAATTTACCTGTGCGTCCACTCGCCATTTATCATAATAACGATAACGCATCCATGTCGTCACAAAAGATTCAAAAACAGCCTCCATCGGGAAAAGCAGTGAAAAAGCATTAACATCCCCATACATACAGTGTGGAGAATCGCCCAATAAAATCATCTTCGCCCACGCTAATGCTTGCTCATAGTGATGCATGTGTCTATCAAAGTGTAACTGCTCGAAAGCTATATAAGCATCATGAACTGACGTGATATTTTCAAAGTGAAACTGCAGCTGTGTTATCTGCTGTAATAATTGTGGATTACTGGTCTGGCGACTAATCTTATTGATTGCAGTTTTGAGTATCCGGTTTTCCAGACGATTGACGCTGTACTCGTCATACTCCACCTGAAAACGATCCCGCCTAATACAGTTTTTGCTTAATTGTGCAGAGATCCGTAATCTTCCTTTCATCCATGGAAGATTATCTTCCTGACGTAAATAGTCACGTTTTAACCCTCTCTGCACAATCTTACGCACGCTCTCTATAAATTGTTGAATAAAGATATCCATCAGAGGCATTTTAGATATTTTGACGCCAGATTCAGAGGAGGCAATATGACGAAATGATTTTAACGTACGTAACATCATCAGTAATTGTTGACGAACAGTATCCTCATTATCCTGACCTGTTTTAGGCAGGATTTCGAGAAATCGCCCCCCTGGCAGTGAGATTACTCCTGCATAGTTTTTTACCTGCAGCGTTTTTACTCCATTCCGGCTGCTAAGGGTGAGCAAACGATGAGTATTATCAGCATCGTCTTTCAGACAGCGCAGCTCAAGCCATTTAAATAGGTCTGCAGGTAGCACTACCGCATTATTTATACGGGCATCACCTTCCTCACTCACTAAATGCCCGTATTCGAACACAGTGAAATGACTGGAAGATTTCATTCCGCACTCCTGCGTTTTTCTTTTTGAGGTGCATAAATTTGCTGCCAGGCGATTGGATTGTCCCAAACGTTGTCATCCTCTGCTGCCAGGTGAAAACTGGTTCCCAAGTCATCTGTTCCGTTATCACCAAAGAGATCGGCATACTTTTTCTGGTATTTCACCTCACGTACAAATTGAAGATCTGGTGCTTCCTCTTTTTGGTTATCAGCCAGTACCATGCGAATTTTTTGCCAGTCATTGTAAAAATATTCTTCCAGCAATGGTAGTATCTTATTTCGCATAATCCGTTTGAATCTTTCAAATGCCAGAGCTTCGTCTTCTTTTGCCTGCACAACAGGGATAAAAAAAGCATGCCCCAGCATATGTTCTCTATCGTATAAAACCTGGATGCGATCGTTAAGCGTCTGCAATAGACGAGGCAGATCAATACCTTTAATGACAGTATCTTTCAGAACAGTAATATCTGGCAGCATCGCTTCAAAATCAAATCTGCGACGTAGTGCAGTATCAAGTGCAGTAAGCGAATGATCAGCGGTGTTCATGGTACCAATTAAATAAAGGTTATTCGGTACACTAAATGGAGTGGAAGAGTATGGCAGCAATACGCTAAGCGATTCTGGCTCACCAGCCCGTTTAGATGGCTCAATAAGGGTAATTAGTTCACCAAAAATTTTTGAAATATTACCCCGATTTATTTCATCAATAATGAGAACATAGTTTTCCTTTTTTTCTGAAGCTACGCTCTGAGTATTCAGAGGCAGATAACGTTGATTAATTAAATAGTTAAGGATACTGCGTACATAAGATGGATTATGTACTTTTGCTCGTGGATCCTGATAAACTTGCCGAATATCCTTCAAATAGGCATTGTAACCCTGTCCTAAATCCTCTTTTTTCGATTGTGACGGAAAAATTCCAAAGTTGGTTTGACTTTTATACGTCAGCTGGAAGGCCTTACCCTGTTGTGTTTCCAGCGTGATATTTTCACCTTCAGATAAACGTTCTTGTAGGCGAGTAAGTGCGCTATCCAACATTTCCTGCGCACCAGCATGACCAAAGGCGGCATCCTCGCATATCTGCTTAAAAATACCTGCCTTTATTTCGTATTTTACATTACCGTCATCAGTAGTCTCAGCTCTTAAACCTTCAATAAACTCTTCATAACCAAAGCTCTGATGAAAGGTGATAAAACGCACTCGATTTTCTTTGATAAGCTGATCATAAATCTTTTTCAACTCGCGACGTTTTTCACTCTCATCCTTACCCTCCTGCAGGGAGTAAGCGATCGGATCACAAATTTGTACAGCAAGCTCAATAGTACGATATGTTTTACCTGTACCTGGCGGGCCATAGAGAATTGTGTTTTTAGGCAATGGCGAACTTATAACATCATCTTCTTGCTCATTTTCTTGTAAAGCACTTTCGCTTCCAACTAAACCGATAGCATTTTTATCCTGAATTTCATACGCATAGAGATGCCAAAGTGACATATTCAGCTCAATAGGGTCGATATCATCACCCAGCGCACGATTTAGCGTTTCTTTAAGATCAACATTGCGAGCCAGCCACTCCCGTTCTCTGGAAAGACCTAGCTGGAAATGGTTGTTGCAATAATTGTAGCAACTAAAAAAATTATTAACATTCACGACACTGCTAATTTTTGATGGGTATATTGCTGCAAAAGCACGATTACAAAGAGCCCTATATACCTTATTTAATACTCCGTCCGCTTTAAGTTTGATAAGGCGTTCAATGACCCGATTATAATTTTCTTGTGTACACTCTTCTGCTATCTGACGGGTGAGTGTTAGAAGGTCTTTTTGTGCATTTTCAAATTCAACCAATGACATCCCACCTTGCATCAGGCTGGAGACACCATTGTCACGTTCATACCATACCTGCCGAATCGTGGCTTCAGAAAAGTTTGGTTTTTCGGCCTGAATCTGTTCTACAAGCTCGCGGTAGTGTTTGCCCCAAACTGAATTGTATTGATTATTTTTTTCAATTTGAGCGCGAAAGAAGGGGGCTAATGCTGATGAATCCTGAACCATCTCTTAATCCAATATTTAGGGGGGAGGGAAATTGGGATAGCCTTATCTTATCGGATTAATCTCAAAAATGTTAAATTTTATGATAAAAAAATAACTTTCATCCTGAAATTACCTTCTGCCCTGGAGCCGCCACATTTATCTGATGACTTTGAACTGCAAAACGCATGGTGTTGGTGGTTCTCAGAGAAGGCCATAGCATTCTTTCAGACGTAAAATCGCTACTCGTTTTTCAACCTGTGTGCATTTTCTAGTTGCATAGGGAATCAACGGTTTTCAGGTAGGTATTATTTCCAGTAAATGGATATGCCGAAATTCAGAGGGTTCCAGTAACGACATTTTGACAGCAAACATACGACATTCATTTTGCTGATAACGCTGACGGATAGTGCTTCGCCACAATGTCATTCATCTTATCCACCAGATCCAGTCGCTTGAAAGTGATATGCCCACTGCCTTTCTGGTAATAGCGGATGACAAATAAATCGTCATCAAATACCTGTTCATGCGGGTGAGCACTAACGAAGTCCATAAACCGAATCGCAACATCATGCCGGTTATCGGGAATTGCCTTCCCATCCAGCAGATAGAACATCCGTTCCAGATCGGCAAGCTGATCTCGCCGCCAGCCCCAGTTCAGGCTGTAGCCCCATCTGTCATGCTTCACCAGATTGTTAACGATAATCTTCTTACCGAAGTAACAGGGATTATTGGTTTTGTAATCCCAGCTCAATCCCTTAAATACATTGATAATCCCACGTTCGAAAACGTCCTGCTTATTGTGGTGAAGTTGTTCAAAGGTACTCAGGATGTTGGCTTCGCTAATCGCCGGGAGATCGCCCTCCTCCAGATTCTTTGCCCACTGACTGCGGGCTTCGGCATCCATCAGAGTCAACATCCCGGACTTCAGCATGAGATCGCGCCAGATGCTGCGATCGATATTGCGGGTGATCGCCGACATCGCTTTGTCGGTTGGTTGCATCAGCCAGCAGTCAAAGGCATATCCATTACGCATTGCCCAGGTTCCAGCCACATCACCGCCAATACTGGATGTCAGGCTGGAGATATCATCCAGTTTTTGGATTAACGCCGCTATCTGGTTCAGTGCACTATCACGTCCTGTGACGATACGCTCAATACTGGTCGAGCAAATTAGTTCGTTATGATCGGTTAAGACTTCAGCTTCTGTCTGCATAATCTTTCATCCGTAAAAAATACACTCGCCGTTAGTAGCAGACGAATTATCCACTGGTGAAAGATTGGGTAAATAATGAGATTGAAAATCGGGAAGGTGACTCGCAATAAATTATCTGATCACCTACGGATGGGCGATGGGCATATAAAGTAGCCTCCTGACTCAAGCGGTGAATGCTGAGTAAGTTGCACTAACAATCTGATGCTGAATCCCCTCCTCGCCGTCATACAAATCTGAAAAACCAAACAACTTCCGGTAAAATCCCGGCAAAAGCCGACGTTAAAAACACATTCAAAGGATAAAAAATGACCAGTCTTCAGCAGCGCGCGGAGCTTCATCGCCAAATCTGGCAAATTGCTAACGATGTCAGAGGTTCGGTCGATGGATGGGATTTTAAGCAATACGTTCTGGGCGCGCTTTTCTACCGTTTTATCAGCGAAAATTTTTCCAGCTATATTGAAGCCGGTGATGACAGCATCTGTTATGCGAAATTGGATGACAGCGTAATTACTGATGACATTAAAGACGATGCCATCAAAACCAAAGGCTACTTCATCTACCCAAGTCAGCTTTTCTGCAACGTAGCTGCGAAAGCAAATACCAATGACAGACTGAATGCAGATTTAAACAGCATCTTCGTTGCTATCGAAAGTTCTGCTTACGGTTACCCTTCAGAAGCTGACATCAAAGGTTTGTTTGCTGATTTCGATACCACCAGTAACCGCCTGGGTAACACCGTTAAGGATAAAAATACCCGCCTGGCCGCGGTTCTAAAAGGGGTTGAAGGATTAAAACTTGGTGACTTCAACGAACATCAGATTGACCTGTTCGGCGATGCCTATGAGTTCCTGATTTCTAACTATGCGGCGAATGCTGGTAAGTCAGGCGGCGAGTTCTTTACACCGCAGCACGTCTCTAAGCTGATTGCACAACTGGCAATGCACGGCCAGACCCACGTTAACAAAATCTACGACCCGGCAGCAGGTTCCGGTTCGCTGTTGTTGCAGGCTAAAAAACAGTTTGATGACCATATCATCGAAGAAGGTTTTTTTGGTCAGGAAATCAACCATACGACCTATAACCTGGCGCGTATGAACATGTTTTTGCACAACATCAACTACGACAAGTTTGATATCAAGTTGGGCAATACGCTGACTGAGCCGCACTTCAGAGATGAAAAACCGTTTGATGCCATCGTTTCTAACCCGCCGTATTCGGTGAAATGGATTGGCAGCGATGACCCGACGCTGATTAACGATGAACGTTTTGCCCCGGCTGGCGTCCTGGCCCCCAAATCCAAAGCTGACTTTGCGTTTGTATTACATGCACTGAACTATCTTTCGGCCAAAGGTCGTGCTGCGATTGTTTGCTTCCCGGGTATTTTTTACCGTGGCGGCGCGGAGCAGAAAATCCGTCAGTATCTGGTTGACAATAACTATGTCGAAACCGTAATTTCACTGGCTCCGAACCTGTTCTTTGGCACCACCATTGCCGTCAATATTCTGGTGTTGTCTAAACATAAAACCGATACCAAAGTTCAGTTTATTGACGCCAGCGAACTGTTCAAAAAAGAGACTAATAACAACATCCTGACCGATGCCCATATCGAACAGATTATGCAGGTATTTGCCAGCAAGGAAGATGTTGCCCATCTGGCAAAATCTGTCACGTTTGAGACCGTTGTCGCTAATGACTATAACCTGTCGGTGAGCAGCTATGTTGAAGCGAAAGATATTCGCGAAATTATCGATATCGGTGAGCTGAATGCTGAGCTGAAAACCACGGTCAGCAAAATCGACCAGTTGCGCAAAGATATTGATGCGATTGTGGCTGAAATTGAAGGCTGCGAGGTGCAGAAATGAACGAGTTGAGTTATCTGGAAAAATTACTGGATGGGGTTGAAGTTGGGTGGAAAACCCTTGAGGATATAACTTTACGAACTAGTAATATTAAATGGCGAGAGGCTATTCGTTCCTATAGATATATAGATTTAACTTCAGTTGATATAGCGACAAAAAAAATAATTGAGACAACAGAAATCACAAAAAATAATGCACCGAGCAGAGCTCAAAAACTTGTAGATGAAAATGACGTAATTTTTGCAACAACTCGCCCTACACAACAGCGATTCTGTTTAATTGATAGCGAATACGCTGGTGAGGTAGCAAGTACCGGGTACTGTATTTTACGAGCAAAAAAAGATCAGGTTTTACCTAAATGGATTTTACATTGGATTTCAACTTCTGATTTCAAAAAACATGTCGAAGAAAATCAAAGTGGCTCTGCATATCCTGCGATTTCTGACTCAAAAGTGAAGGAGTGTCTAATCCCAATTCCCTGCCCGGATAATCCGGGAAAATCCCTTGCCATCCAGTCTGAAATCGTTCGGATTCTGGACAAATTTACTGCACTTACCGCTGAGCTTACCGCTGAGCTTAACATGCGTAAAAAACAGTACAATTACTATCGCGACCAGTTGTTGAGTTTTAAAGAGGGTGAGGTTGAGTGGAAGACTTTGGGAACATTTGCAGATAATTTTGATTCTCTTAGAAAACCAATAACTAGTGGATTAAGGGAGACTGGAAATATTCCCTATTATGGTGCGTCAGGCATTGTTGATTACGTAAAAGATTATATTTTTGATGATGACCTGTTATTAATTTCTGAAGATGGTGCGAATCTTATTGCAAGAAATACCCCTATAGCTTTTAGCATTAGCGGTAAAACGTGGGTGAATAATCATGCTCATGTTCTTAAATTCAAAAACTACACTGAACAAAAATTTGTTGAATATTACTTAAACAATATCAATCTTACGCCGTACATATCAGGAGCAGCCCAGCCAAAGCTAAATAAGAAAAACTTAGAAAGTATCCGTATTCCTAATCCATCACTAAAAGAAAAAGAGCAGATTGTTACTATTCTCGATAAATTCGACGCCCTGACCAACTCCATCACCGAAGGTCTTCCGCGTGAAATCGAGTTGCGCCAGAAACAATACGAATACTATCGTGATTTACTGTTCAGTTTCCCAAAACCTGAAACTGTCAGTAATTAATTGACCATTACTACCGACCGGACCACCTTAACATCCGGTCTGTATATAGACTATTTTTTACACGCTGGAAGTCACTCTTAACGCCCTTCCGGCCCTTGCCAGACGGCACAAAGGATGCGCTATGACTCATCAGATACACACCATTGCTGAATCCAATAACTTTATCGTTCTTGATAAGTACATCAAAGCTGAGCAAACAAGCGACAGCTACCAGAGCGAATCGGACCTGGAACGTGAACTGATTCAGGACCTGCGAAATCAGGGCTATGAATTTATATCCGTAAAATCACAGTCGGCAATGCTGGCCAATGTTCGGGAACAGCTTCAGAACCTCAATGGTGTGGTATTTAATGACAGCGAATGGAGGCGTTTCACGGAGCAGTATCTGGACAACCCGAGCGATGGCATTCTGGATAAGACCCGTAAAATCCATATCGACTATATTTGCGACTTTATTTTTGATGACGAGCGTCTTGAGAATATCTATCTGATAGATAAAAAGAATCTCATGCGTAATAAGGTGCAGATTATCCAGCAGTTTGAACAGGCGGGTTCTCATGCTAACCGTTATGACGTCACGATCCTGGTTAATGGCTTACCACTGGTACAAATCGAACTGAAAAAGCGCGGCGTGGCGATTCGTGAGGCTTTCAACCAGATACATCGTTACAGTAAAGAGAGTTTTAACAGCGAAAATTCCCTGTTTAAGTATCTGCAACTGTTTGTCATTTCTAACGGCACCGATACCCGTTACTTTGCCAACACGACAAAGCGCGATAAAAACAGTTTTGACTTCACCATGAACTGGGCGAAATCAGACAACACGTTGATTAAAGACCTCAAAGATTTTACCGCTACCTTTTTCCAGAAACATACTCTGCTTAATGTTCTGGTGAACTACAGCGTGTTCGATGTTAGCCAAACGCTACTAGTGATGCGACCGTACCAGATTGCCGCCACTGAGCGTATCTTATGGAAAATCAACAGCTCCTATAAAGCGAAAAACTGGTCTACCCCCGAAAGTGGTGGCTTTATCTGGCACACTACCGGTTCTGGTAAAACCCTGACCAGCTTTAAAGCCGCGCGTCTGGCAACAGAACTGGACTTTATTGATAAAGTCTTCTTCGTGGTCGACAGGAAAGACCTCGATTACCAGACCATGAAGGAATATCAGCGTTTTTCGCCAGATAGTGTTAACGGCTCGGAAAATACCGCAGGTCTTAAACGAAATCTGGATAAGGACGATAACAAAATTATCGTCACCACTATTCAGAAACTTAATAACCTGATGAAAGCAGAAAGCGACCTGCCTGTATACAATCAGCAAGTGGTGTTTATATTTGATGAATGTCACCGCAGCCAGTTTGGAGAAGCGCAGAAAAACCTGAAGAAGAAATTCAAACGCTATTATCAGTTTGGTTTTACCGGCACACCTATTTTCCCGGAAAACGCTTTAGGCTCAGAAACGACCGCCAGCGTATTTGGTCGTGAATTGCATTCGTATGTGATTACCGATGCGATTCGTGACGAAAAAGTGCTCAAATTCAAGGTGGACTACAACGATGTGCGGCCACAGTTTAAGTCTTTAGAGACAGAAACCGACGAGAAAAAACTGAGTGCGGCTGAAAATCAACTGGCGTTCCTTCATCCCATGCGTATACAGGAAATTACGCAATATATTCTGAATAACTTCCGCCAGAAGACCCACCGTACTTTCCCAGGTTCCAAAGGCTTTAATGCCATGCTGGCAGTGAGTAGCGTGGATGCCGCGAAAGCCTATTACGCGACGTTTAAACGGTTACAAGAGGAAGCCGCTAATAAATCGGCTACCTATAAACCGCTGCGTGTTGCGACAATCTTCTCCTTTGCCGCCAATGAAGAACAAAATGCCATTGGTGAAATTTCCGATGAAACTTTTGATACCAGCGCAATGGACAGCAGTGCTAAAGAGTTTCTTGACGCTGCAATTCGTGAGTATAACAGCTATTTTAAAACTAACTTCAGCACCGACAGTAACGGTTTTCAGAACTACTATCGTGATTTAGCCCAACGGGTTAAAAATCAGGATATCGATCTGTTAATTGTCGTTGGGATGTTTTTAACCGGCTTCGATGCTCCAACATTGAACACGCTATTCGTCGATAAAAACTTGCGTTTTCACGGCCTGATGCAGGCATTTTCCCGCACCAACCGCATTTATAACGCCACTAAAACCTTCGGTAATATCGTCACTTTCCGCGATCTGGAACGCTCAACTATTGATGCCATAACGCTGTTTGGTGACAAAAACACCAAAAATGTGGTGTTAGAAAAAAGTTATGCAGAGTATATGGAAGGATTTACTGATGCTGCTACTGGTGAAGCTAAACGCGGCTTTATGGCAGTAGTTTCAGAACTGGAACAACGATTCCCTGACCCTGCCAGTATTGAAAGTGAAAAAGAGAAGAAAGACTTCGTAAAACTGTTTGGTGAATACCTGCGTGCCGAGAACATCCTGCAAAACTATGATGAATTTGCCACGCTGAAAGCCCTGCAACAAATCGATATTAGCGATCCTGTTGCGGTAGAAAAATTCAAAGAAGAACATTATGTGGATGATGAAAAGTTCGCTGAATTGCAAATGATTCGTCTCCCTGCTGAACGCAAGATTCAGGATTATCGTTCTGCCTATAACGATATTCGTGACTGGCAGCGCCGTGAGAAAGAAGCTGACAAAAAAGAAAAATCAACTACTGACTGGGATGACGTAGTTTTTGAGGTCGATTTGCTGAAGTCTCAGGAAATAAACCTGGATTATATCCTTGGACTGATTTTCGAACACAACAGACAAAACAAAGGTAAGGGCGAAATGACCGAAGAGGTCAAACGCTTAATTCGTTCAAGCCTTGGGAACCGTGCCAAAGAAGGTCTGGTGGTCGATTTTATTCAACAAACGAACCTGGATGATTTGCCGGATAAAGCCAGCATCATTGATGCGTTTTTTACCTTTGCTCAACGCGAACAGCAACGTGAAGCAGAAGCGTTGATCAAAGAAGAAAATCTCAATGAAGAGGCGGCGAAACGCTATATTCGCACGTCTTTAAAACGCGAATACGCCACCGAAAATGGCACGGAATTAAACGAGACATTGCCAAAACTCAGTCCGTTAAACCCGCAATATAAGACGAAAAAACAGACGGTTTTCCAGAAGATCGTCGCGTTTATTGAGAAGTTTAAAGGTGTAGGCGGGCAGATATAATGTATTAATCCGAACCTGATCTGGCAGATAGCTGTCAGATCAGGACTGAGCTAATACAAATTAATATCGAACCGAAAATACCAACGCCTGTATTAACATTTTTCGTTTGCGATGGGTTGAAATTGGTTGGCTCTGAGAGAGTTAAAATCGCGAGAAAGGTAGGTAACTAACGGATCCCAGACACAAAAAAAGTCGCCCTTGAGCGACTCGATTTGCATACGATATGGTGCCGAAGGCCGGACTCGAACCGGCACGTATTTCTACGGTTGATTTTGAATCAACTGCGTCTACCGATTTCGCCACTTCGGCACTGAAGAGGTATGCGGAAAACGTTGTGGATTATACCTGTCGCACGCCACCATGCAAGCGCCAGCTTGCTCGCACCTCGCTAAGTGCTGAAATTTTCAGCATTGCATACAGCGATGTGTAACCTTTGTCACACTCCAGGCCCCGCCCTACCATGCTCTACACTTCCCGGGCAACACCAGAGAACGACAAAAACATGCAGATGATCGATAAGGAATAAGGGTTTTCGCAATATCCGCTGGTTGCCTTGGGTAGCGCCGCGCAGGATAAAGGTTTGCAGTAAGGTCAACAGACGCCGCGCAGCCGTGGTCACTGCGGCGCCTGTATTCGCGATAATCAGATCAACTTCTGGCAAGGTGCGGTGCCTACAATTATGAATTGCGGAGGCTTTGTTGGGTCGCTTCTACCAGGCCTTTAAGATATCTCGCAATCGGCTGAATTTAGTGGTGAAAACTATTTAACCGTGCCTATACTCCAGACAGGGAACTGGAGGAAATCTCATGAGCGAACCACGTTTAATTGCCCGCACGCCGGACACAGAACTGTTTTTACTACCCGCTATGGCTAACCGTCACGGACTGATTACTGGCGCAACGGGGACAGGTAAAACTGTCACGCTGCAAAAACTGGCGGAATCTCTGTCAGAAATCGGCGTTCCGGTGTTTATGGCCGATGTAAAAGGTGATTTAACCGGGGTTGCGGCAGAAGGTACGACCTCGGAAAAACTGCTCGCTCGGTTGAAAAATATCGGCGTCAACGACTGGCAACCACATGCGAATCCAGTGGTGGTATGGGATATTTTTGGTGAGAAAGGTCATCCAGTGCGGGCAACGGTATCGGATCTCGGGCCGTTGTTGCTGGCGCGTTTGTTGAATCTCAACGATGTGCAATCTGGCGTCCTGAATATCATTTTCCGTATTGCTGACGATCAGGGATTGTTGCTTCTCGACTTTAAAGATTTGCGGGCGATTACCCAATACATCGGTGATAACGCCAAATCATTCCAGAATCAGTACGGTAATATCAGTAGCGCATCGGTTGGTGCCATCCAGCGCGGATTACTGACGCTGGAACAGCAAGGGGCAACGCATTTCTTTGGCGAGCCGATGCTGGATATCAAAGACTGGATGCGTACCGATGCCAACGGTAAGGGTGTTATCAATATCCTTAGCGCCGAAAAACTCTACCAGATGCCTAAACTGTACGCCGCCAGCCTGTTGTGGATGCTTTCAGAGTTGTATGAGCAACTGCCCGAAGCAGGCGATCTCGATAAACCGAAACTGGTGTTTTTCTTCGACGAAGCGCATCTGTTGTTTAACGATGCGCCGCAGGTACTGTTGGATAAGATTGAACAGGTAATAAGGCTTATCCGTTCAAAAGGCGTGGGCGTCTGGTTTGTTTCGCAAAACCCTTCTGATATTCCGGACAACGTGCTTGGGCAGTTGGGTAATCGCGTTCAGCACGCTCTGCGCGCCTTTACACCGAAAGACCAGAAAGCGGTGAAGACGGCAGCGCAAACCATGCGACCTAATCCTGCATTTGATACGGAAAAGGCGATTCAGGAACTGGGAACCGGCGAAGCGTTGATCTCTTTTCTGGATGCGAAAGGAAGTCCTTCTGTGGTGGAGCGTGCGATGGTGATCGCGCCTTGTTCACGGATGGGGCCAGTGACAGAAGATGAGCGTAATGGCTTGATTAATCACTCCCCGGTGTACGGCAAGTATGAAGATGACGTGGACCGGGAATCCGCCTATGAGATGTTGCAAAAAGGCGTACAGGCAAGTACCGAGCAGCAAAATACCCCTCCGGCCAAAGGGAAAGAGATAAGTGAAGATGACAGTATTCTGGGTGGGTTGAAGGATATTTTGTTTGGCACTACCGGACCACGCGGCGGGAAGAAAGATGGTGTGGTGCAAACAATGGCGAAAAGCGCCGCCCGCCAGGTGACGAATCAGATTGTACGCGGAGTGCTGGGGAGTTTGCTTGGGGGGAGAAAAAGGTAAGTCAGGCGCTGTTTGTGTTCTCTCACACCAACTTGCTTTTGCCTGATGCACTACGCTTATCAGGCCTACGCCACTTTGCTAACAATAATAAAGGGAGCTTTAGCTCCCTTTATTCATTCATCAAGTTACGATTTTCTCATTAACAGCCACAGGCTGATTAAGAAGAAGCTGGCGCTTGGCAACAGTGCGCCGATAATCGGCGGGATGCCGTAAACCAGCGTCAGCGGGCCGAAGATCTGGTCCAGTACGTAGAACACAAAACCGAAGCTAATACCGGTGACCACACGCACGCCCATCGGCACGCTACGCAGCGGGCCGAAGATAAATGACAGCGCCATCAGCATCATTACCGCCACGGATAGCGGCTGGAAGATTTTGCTCCACATATTAAGCTGGTAGCGCCCGGCGTCCTGACCGCTCGACTTCAGATACTTCACGTAGTTGTGCAAACCACTGATGGAGAGCGCATCCGGATCCAGCGCCACCACGCCCAGTTTGTCTGGCGTGAGGTTGGTTTTCCAGGTGCCGCTCACCGTCTGCGAACCGGTTATCTGTTTGGGATTGGTCAGGTCAGATTCATCAACCTGCGACAGACGCCAGACTTTATGTTCAGGGTCAAACTTCGCGGAAGCGGCATAGCGAACGGATTGCAGACGACGATTCTCGTTAAAGGCATAAATACTGATACCACCTAACTCTTCGTCACCTTTTACTCGCTCAATATAGACAAAGTTGTCACCATCTTTGGCCCATAAACCTTGTTGAGTAGAGAGCAACGAACCACCGTACATCGCCTGCGCGCGGTAGTTACGCGCCATCTGTTCGCCCTGCGGCGCGACCCATTCGCCAATCGCCATCGTCAGCAAAACCAGTGGAATGGCGGTTTTCATTACTGACAACGCGACTTGCATGCGGGTAAAACCAGAAGCCTGCATCACCACCAGTTCGCTGCGCTGTGCCAGCATCCCCAGTCCGAGCAACGCGCCCAGCAGGGCCGCCATCGGGAAGAAGATTTGCACATCTTTCGGCACGCTCAGCAGGGTATACATCCCCGCGCCTACCGCGTCGTAACTCCCCTGCCCGGCTTTTTTCAGCTGATCGACAAACTTGATAATGCCGGAAAGCGACACCAGCATGAACAGCGTCATCATGATGGTGGTGAAAATGGTTTTACCGATATAGCGGTCAAGAACACCAAAAGGTTGCATCACACCGCTCCTTTACGCGAAAAACTGGCGCGCAGGCGGCGGACCGGCACTGTGTCCCAAAGGTTGAGAACAATCGCCAAAGCCAGATAAATCAGGTTAACGGTCCACATCCACAGCGTCGGGTCCAGCTTACCTTTACCGCCGTTCGATTTAAGGGAGGTCTGGATCAGGAAGAAAAGCAGATATAGCAGCATGGCTGGCAGCATCGACAGGACACGTCCCTGACGCGGGTTAACCACGCTCAGAGGCACAACCATGAGCGCCATCATAAACACGGTGAATACCAGCGTGATACGCCAGTTCAGTTCTGCGCGGGCACGATCGGTGTCGGTGTTCCACAATGTGCGCATGTCCATCTGGTCGGTATCGTTCGGGTCGAGCGCCACCGCCTGGTGACCAATGATCGCCTGATAATCCTGGAAGTCCGTAATGCGGAAATCACGTAACAGTGCAGTGCCTTCGAAGCGCGTTCCCTGGTTGAGGCTGACGACCTGGGATCCGTCGCGCAGTTGCGTTAAATGTCCGGAATCGGCCACCACCACAGAAGGACGCGCGTTACCTTTTGGTCGAATTTGCGCGAGGAACACATCTTTGAAATCGCTGCCATCAACACTTTCAATGAACAGCACCGAGCTGCCATTGGTCGCTTGCTGGAATTGCCCTTGCGCCAGCGCCGCCATGCCTGGGTTAGCTTTCGCTTCTGCCAGCACTTCATCCTGATGGCGCGATGACCACGGCCCCGCCCACATCACGTTAACCGCCGCGACAATCGCCGTGAACACCGCGAGAACCATCGCCGCTTTCACCAGAACCGCTTTGCTCAGGCCGCAGGCATGCATTACCGTAATTTCACTTTCGGTATACAATTTGCCCAACGTCATCAGCAGCCCGAGGAACAGGCTTAATGGCAGGATAAGCTGCGCCATTTCCGGCACGCCCAGCCCCAACAGGGAGAGCACCAGATTCGCCGGAATATCGCCGTCAACCGCTGCGCCGAGGATCCTCACTAACTTTTGACAGAAGAAGATCAAAAGCAAGATGAAGAGTATCGCCAGCTGGCTTTTGAGCGTCTCCCGCACCAGATATCTTATGATTATCACTTTAAATACGCCCGTAAAAACTCGTCTTTTGCAGGATTTTAGCTTGTTTCATGGCTTAAACGTCATTTATTCTCTTGAGTCGTCGAAATCGTCGCTAAGATAATTATACTCAACGGATTCACCTCTCAGATTTTGTTCTGACGTGCCAATGCCGTAATAACGTTAAGATTAACACGAAGTCATCGCAACAGCGGACATGAGTTACGAAAGCTTGCAATTCTATCTGTAGCCACCGCCGTTGTCTTTAAGATTCAGGAGCGTAGTGCATGGAGTTTAGTGTAAAAAGCGGTAGCCCGGAGAAACAGCGGAGTGCCTGCATCGTCGTGGGCGTCTTCGAACCACGTCGCCTTTCTCCGATTGCAGAACAGCTCGATAAAATCAGCGATGGGTACATCAGCGCCCTGCTGCGCCGGGGCGAACTGGAAGGAAAACCGGGGCAGACGCTGTTGCTCCACCATGTGCCGAACGTGCTTTCTGAGCGCATCCTTCTTATTGGTTGCGGTAAAGAACGTGAGCTGGATGAGCGCCAGTACAAACAGGTTATTCAGAAAACCATTAATACGCTGAATGATACTGGCTCGATGGAAGCGGTCTGCTTCCTGACTGAACTGCACGTTAAAGGCCGTAACAACTACTGGAAAGTGCGCCAGGCTGTCGAGACGGCAAAAGAGACGCTCTACAGTTTCGATCAGCTGAAAACGAACAAGAGCGAACCGCGTCGTCCGCTGCGTAAAATGGTGTTCAACGTGCCGACCCGCCGTGAACTGACCAGCGGTGAGCGCGCGATCCAGCACGGTCTGGCGATTGCCGCCGGGATTAAAGCCGCGAAAGATCTCGGCAATATGCCGCCGAATATCTGTAACGCCGCTTACCTCGCTTCACAAGCGCGCCAACTGGCTGACAGCTACAGCAAGAATGTTATCACCCGCGTTATCGGCGAACAGCAGATGAAAGAGCTGGGGATGCATTCCTATCTGGCGGTCGGTCAGGGTTCGCAAAACGAATCGCTGATGTCGGTGATTGAGTACAAAGGCAACGCGTCGGAAGATGCACGCCCAATCGTGCTGGTGGGTAAAGGTTTAACCTTCGACTCCGGCGGTATCTCCATCAAGCCTTCCGAAGGCATGGATGAGATGAAGTACGATATGTGCGGCGCGGCAGCGGTTTACGGCGTGATGCGGATGGTCGCAGAGCTACAACTGCCGATTAACGTTATCGGCGTGCTGGCAGGCTGCGAAAACATGCCTGGCGGACGTGCCTATCGTCCGGGCGATGTGTTAACCACCATGTCCGGTCAAACCGTAGAAGTGCTGAATACCGACGCCGAAGGCCGCCTGGTACTGTGCGATGTGTTAACTTACGTTGAACGTTTTGAGCCGGAAGCGGTGATTGACGTGGCGACGCTGACCGGTGCCTGCGTGATCGCGCTGGGCCATCACATTACCGGTCTGATGGCAAACCATAACCCGCTGGCCCATGAGCTGATTGCTGCATCTGAACAATCCGGTGACCGCGCATGGCGTTTACCGCTGGGTGACGAGTATCAGGAACAGCTGGAGTCCAATTTTGCCGATATGGCGAACATTGGCGGTCGTCCTGGTGGGGCAATTACCGCAGGTTGCTTCCTGTCACGCTTTACCCGTAAGTACAACTGGGCGCACCTGGATATCGCCGGTACCGCCTGGCGTTCTGGTAAAGCAAAAGGTGCCACCGGTCGTCCGGTAGCGTTGCTGGCACAGTTCCTGTTAAACCGCGCTGGGTTTAACGGCGAAGAGTAATTGCATCAGGCGAAGTTGTTATTGTCGGATGCGGCATGAACGCCTTATCCGACCTACACACAGCACTGAACTTGTAGGCCTGATAAGACGCGCAAGCGTCGCATCAGGCAATGCTGTTATTGTCGGATGCGGCGTGAACGCCTTATCCGACCTACACACAGCACTGAACTTGTAGGCCTGATAAGACGCGGCAGCGTCGCATCAGGTAATGCTGTTATTGTCGGATGCGGCGTGAACGCCTTATCCGACCTACACACAGCACCGAACTCGTAGGCCTGATAAGACGCGGCAGCGTCGCATCAGGCAATGCTGTTATTGTCGGATGCGGCATGAACGCCTTATCCGACCTACACACAGCACTGAACTTGTAGGCCTGATAAGACGCGGCAGCGTCGCATCAGGCAATGCTGTGTATTACCAAATGCATATTTAAATCCACCACAAGAAGCCCCATATATGAAAAACGCAACGTTCTACCTTCTGGACAATGACACCACCGTCGATGGCTTAAGCGCCGTTGAGCAGCTGGTGTGTGAAATTGCCGCAGAACGTTGGCGCAGTGGTAAGCGCGTGCTCATCGCCTGTGAAGATGAAAAGCAGGCTTACCGGCTGGATGAAGCCCTGTGGGCGCGTCCGGCAGAAAGCTTTGTTCCGCATAATTTAGCGGGAGAAGGACCGCGCGGCGGTGCGCCGGTGGAGATCGCCTGGCCGCAAAAGCGTAGCAGCAGCCCGCGCGATATATTGATTAGTCTGCGAACAAGCTTTGCAGATTTTGCCACCGCTTTCACAGAAGTGGTAGACTTCGTCCCTTATGAAGATTCTCTGAAACAACTGGCGCGCGAACGCTATAAAGCCTACCGCGTGGCTGGTTTCAACCTGAATACGGCAACCTGGAAATAATGGAAAAGACATATAACCCACAAGATATCGAACAGCCGCTTTACGAGCACTGGGAAAAGCAGGGCTACTTTAAGCCTAATGGCGATGAAAGCCAGGAAAGTTTCTGCATCATGATCCCGCCGCCGAACGTCACCGGCAGTTTGCATATGGGTCACGCCTTCCAGCAAACCATCATGGATACCATGATCCGCTATCAGCGCATGCAGGGCAAAAACACCCTGTGGCAGGTCGGTACTGACCACGCCGGGATCGCTACCCAGATGGTCGTTGAGCGCAAGATTGCCGCAGAAGAAGGTAAAACCCGTCACGACTACGGCCGCGAAGCTTTCATCGACAAAATCTGGGAATGGAAAGCGGAATCCGGCGGCACCATTACCCGCCAGATGCGCCGTCTCGGCAACTCCGTCGACTGGGAGCGTGAACGCTTCACCATGGACGAAGGTCTGTCCAATGCGGTGAAAGAAGTTTTCGTTCGTCTGTATAAAGAAGACCTGATTTACCGTGGCAAGCGCCTGGTAAACTGGGACCCGAAACTGCGTACCGCTATTTCTGACCTGGAAGTGGAAAACCGCGAATCGAAAGGTTCGATGTGGCATATCCGCTATCCGCTGGCTGACGGCGCGAAAACCGCAGACGGTAAAGATTATCTGGTGGTTGCGACTACCCGTCCGGAAACCCTGCTGGGCGATACCGGCGTGGCCGTTAACCCGGAAGATCCGCGTTACAAAGATCTGATTGGCAAATATGTCATTCTGCCGCTGGTTAACCGTCGTATTCCGATCGTTGGCGACGAACATGCCGACATGGAAAAAGGCACCGGCTGCGTGAAAATCACTCCGGCGCACGATTTTAACGACTATGAAGTGGGTAAACGTCACGCCCTGCCGATGATCAACATCCTGACCTTTGACGGCGATATCCGTGAAAGCGCCCAAGTGTTCGATACCAAAGGTAACGAATCTGACGTTTATTCCAGCGAGATCCCGGCGGAGTTCCAGAAACTGGAGCGTTTTGCTGCACGTAAAGCCATCGTTGCTGCGGTTGACGCGCTCGGCCTGCTGGAAGAAATTAAACCGCACGACCTGACCGTTCCTTACGGCGACCGTGGCGGCGTAGTTATCGAACCGATGCTGACCGACCAGTGGTACGTGCGTGCCGATGTACTGGCGAAACCGGCGGTTGAAGCGGTTGAGAACGGCGACATTCAGTTCGTACCGAAGCAGTACGAAAACATGTACTTCTCCTGGATGCGCGATATTCAGGACTGGTGTATCTCTCGTCAGCTGTGGTGGGGTCATCGTATCCCGGCATGGTACGACGAAGCGGGTAACGTTTATGTTGGCCGCAACGAAGATGAAGTGCGTAAAGAAAATAACCTCGGTGCTGATGTTGCTCTGCGTCAGGACGAAGACGTTCTCGACACCTGGTTCTCTTCTGCGCTGTGGACATTCTCTACCCTTGGCTGGCCGGAAAACACCGACGCCCTGCGTCAGTTCCACCCAACCAGCGTAATGGTGTCTGGTTTCGACATCATCTTCTTCTGGATTGCCCGCATGATCATGATGACCATGCACTTCATCAAAGATGAAAATGGCAAACCGCAGGTGCCGTTCCACACCGTTTACATGACCGGCCTGATTCGTGATGACGAAGGCCAGAAGATGTCCAAATCCAAGGGTAACGTTATTGACCCACTGGATATGGTTGACGGTATTTCGCTGCCAGAACTGCTGGAAAAACGTACCGGCAATATGATGCAGCCGCAGCTGGCAGACAAAATCCGTAAGCGCACCGAGAAGCAGTTCCCGAACGGCATTGAGCCGCACGGTACTGACGCGCTGCGCTTCACCCTGGCGGCGCTGGCTTCTACCGGTCGTGACATCAACTGGGATATGAAGCGTCTGGAAGGCTACCGTAACTTCTGTAACAAGCTGTGGAACGCCAGCCGCTTTGTGCTGATGAACACAGAAGGTCAGGATTGCGGCTTCAACGGCGGTGAAATGACGCTGTCACTGGCGGACCGCTGGATTCTGGCGGAGTTCAACCAGACCATCAAAGCGTACCGCGAAGCGCTGGACAGCTTCCGCTTCGATATCGCCGCAGGCATTCTGTATGAATTCACCTGGAACCAGTTCTGCGACTGGTATCTGGAGCTGACTAAGCCGGTAATGAACGGTGGCACCGAAGCCGAACTGCGCGGTACTCGCCATACGCTGGTGACCGTGCTGGAAGGTCTGCTGCGCCTGGCGCATCCGATCATTCCGTTCATCACCGAAACCATCTGGCAGCGTGTGAAAGTACTTTGCGGCATCACTGCCGACACCATCATGCTGCAGCCGTTCCCGCAGTACGATGCATCTCAGGTCGATGAAGCCGCACTGGCCGACACCGAGTGGCTGAAGCAGGCGATCGTGGCGGTACGTAACATCCGTGCAGAAATGAACATCGCCCCGGGCAAACCGCTGGAGCTGCTGCTGCGTGGTTGCAGCGCGGATGCAGAACGTCGCGTAAATGAAAACCGTGGCTTCCTGCAAACGCTGGCGCGTCTGGAAAGCATCACCGTGCTGCCAGCCGATGACAAAGGTCCGGTTTCCGTTACGAAGATCGTCGACGGTGCAGAGCTGCTGATCCCGATGGCTGGCCTCATTAACAAAGAAGATGAGCTGGCGCGTCTGGCGAAAGAAGTGGCGAAGATTGAAGGTGAAATCAGCCGCATCGAGAACAAGCTGGCGAACGAAGGCTTTGTAGCGCGCGCACCGGAAGCGGTCATCGCGAAAGAGCGTGAGAAGCTGGAAGGCTATGCGGAAGCGAAAGCGAAACTGATTGAACAGCAGGCTGTTATCGCCGCGCTGTAATCAACACAGTGAAGAAAACGAAGGCCGGAGCATGCTCCGGCCTTTTTATTTAGATAAACGGAACATACGGCATAATACCGCGAGATATCCACATTAACGGACCGCTATCCTGCGGTTTGTCATCATTGGTTAACTCCAGCGAATCAAGGTCGCCCTGGACATGGGTATTGTTAGCAATCCAGCTAACCATCCACATTTTCAGCCAGGGATAAGCCAGACCACAGGTAATTGAGGACCCCATTAATACCGCCAACATGCGCAGAAGCATACCGATCGCGGTAACAGATGAATGAAAACGAATAGTGCCATTTGCCAGCGTCAGGTTATTCAAAAACAGATTGCGTAACGTGACATAGAGATAACTGGCAAACACAAGGATCGCGACAAAATACAGGAAATAAGAAGCCGTAATCTGCGGGTAATATTGTAATACAAGCTCACTGCCCGCATCAGACCTACCCAACATGGTCATCATCATTAACTGCTGAAATACTGGCGCAATCATAATACCAATCACAATGATGAAAGGAACCATGGTTAATATTGCGAGCATACAACCTTTAATGCATTCTTTTACGTTGACCTTAATGGAAAATTGATGGACACCAAAAGTCGCGTTATTACCCAGTAATGGCATCCACTTGCTATAGGTAATACCGTTGATAACACCCAGTCCGATGACGGAAAGCAAACTTAAGACCACTAAGTTAAAGAATAACCCACCTATCGATGTCGTCACTTGCGCAATAAGGTACAGTACGAGCCAAAAAGCTAATGCCAACAGAACAGGCAGACCTAACATAACCCACCATGCACGGAGCATTGAGCAGTTAAAGCCAAAGCGAATACCATTCAGCGAGGTCATGTTCGCCTGATACTGCAGACTCTTCACTGCCATGCAAGGAATACCGCAGATCAAGAGAGCAAACAGGAGAAAAGCAAGAACAAAGTGTTGACCTGCAAAACAAGAAATACTGAAAAAATAAACGATCATAATAAGTAACATGCTAACAAAAATGGCACCACCTGTTCCCTTATAACTAAATGGTTGCCCCTTGAGTGTAACATGCTGATAAATATAACGACGGCATTTCACTAATGCCCACGGCCCATATATTCCCAGAGTAATAATTGTCAGTAAAAAATTCACAAGACAAATAAGAAAATACTCACCACCCTTGCCTGTAAAAACAAATGCGTGACGAGGATTATCTTTCCCGACGTTTACACCATTCATGAACTATATCCCTAAAATAAATTCCATTCATATAGATAATAATTCCAGTCAATTGATACTGGACCATCTAGAATACGCTTTATCTAAGCGATATATGCTTAATATTTTCTGATTTATCTTCTTCTTGCACCACCAAAGCGAGGGTGGTATTAAAGGGAGCTATAAATCATACATTTGAAATTGAGCTATGCTATGAATGTTGTCGTTTCCCCCGCGCTCCGTTTGCGCAAACTTACCGCCGCCGATAATCCCGCCATCGCCAGCGTCATCCGCCAGGTGTCCGCAGAGTACGGTCTTACCGCTGATAAAGGCTATACCGTCGCTGATCCCAATCTCGACGAATTGTATCAAGTGTATAGTCAGCCCGGTCATGCCTATTGGGTAGTTGAGCACAATGGCGAAGTGGTGGGCGGCGGCGGGATTGCGCCATTAGCAGGTAGTGAATCGGACATTTGCGAACTGCAGAAAATGTATTTTCTTCCTGCTATTCGCGGCAAAGGGCTGGCGAAAAAACTGGCCTTAATGGCGATGGAGCAGGCACGAGAAATGGGCTTCAAACGCTGCTATCTGGAAACGACTGCTTTTTTGAAAGAAGCGATTGGTTTGTATGAACATTTAGGTTTTCAACATATCGACTATGCACTTGGCTGCACGGGCCATGTTGATTGTGAAGTGCGGATGTTGCGCGAACTCTAAAAAAATGCCCGCTAGTGTGTGCTATCGGGCATTTTAATCAATTAATTAATGGCGAACACCGTCATCGTCTTCGTCGACATAATCTTCATCGTCGCCATCTTCGCCGTTAGGATCTTCAAAATAAGTCCCCCAACCGTCGTATTCAACGTCGAATTTCTCTGCCAGGTTCATCAATTGCTCAACCTGGGCATCGATCAGATCGGCATTCAACGCGCATTCGCTGAGGATGTCACAGCAAATTACGATATCGCCATCTTCCACTTCCAGCTCTTCCGGATCGGTCACTTCGTAACCGAGTTTAAACGCTTCAACCGCTGCTTTTTCCAGGGTTTCCAGATCGTCTGCGGAAAGGTGATGTTCGATGGTGTACAGCGCGTCCGGATCGCTGCCATCTTCCAGTAATTCTTCAATAATCAAACGTGTTTCTTCACGCTGTTCTTCGAGTTGTTCCGGGTTTGCCATGACTTATTCCTCTTAATGTCCTGCTGATACTCTTATTGTCACACACCACTGACATTGCCTCCACCTTTGTGACAAAGTTTTATGCTTTAGGCTTGCAAATGAATATTCATACATATAAATTGAATTTTAATTCATTATGGCGTAAGCCACAGGAGGGATCTATGTCCGGGTTTTATCATAAGCATTTCCTGAAATTACTTGATTTCACGCCAGCTGAACTTAACACCTTGCTCCAGCTAGCCGCTAAACTAAAAGCAGATAAAAAAAGCGGTAAAGAAGAAGCCAGACTCACTGGTAAAAACATCGCGCTCATCTTCGAAAAAGACTCGACTCGTACCCGATGCTCTTTCGAAGTTGCCGCATATGACCAGGGTGCTCGCGTTACTTATCTCGGCCCAAGCGGCAGCCAGATTGGTCATAAAGAGTCAATTAAAGATACCGCCCGCGTGCTTGGCCGCATGTATGACGGTATTCAGTATCGTGGCTATGGTCAGGAGATTGTCGAAACACTGGCGGAATACGCTGGCGTCCCGGTATGGAATGGGCTGACCAATGAGTTCCACCCCACGCAACTGCTGGCAGATCTGCTGACCATGCAAGAACATTTACCGGGTAAAGCGTTTAATGAGATGACGCTGGTCTACGCCGGAGATGCCCGCAATAACATGGGCAATTCGATGCTCGAAGCTGCGGCGCTTACTGGTCTGGATTTGCGTCTGGTGGCGCCACAGGCATGCTGGCCGGAATCTTCGCTGGTGACCGAATGCCGCGCCCTGGCACAACAAAATGGCGGGAATATTACCCTGACAGAAGATGTTGCGACTGGCGTTAAAGGTGCTGACTTTATCTATACCGATGTATGGGTGTCGATGGGTGAAGCAAAAGAGAAATGGGCTGAACGGATTGCATTGCTGCGTGATTATCAGGTGAATAGCAAGATGATGCAGTTAACTGGTAACCCGGAGGTCAAATTCCTCCACTGCCTGCCCGCGTTTCATGATGACCAAACAACGCTTGGCAAAAAGATGGCTGAAGAATTTGGCCTACATGGTGGGATGGAAGTAACGGACGAGGTTTTCGAATCTCCTGCCAGCATTGTTTTTGATCAGGCGGAAAACCGTATGCATACTATCAAAGCGGTAATGGTTGCGACGCTTGCCAAATAATTTCAGTACCGGAGGCGGCTTCACGTCGCCACCGGCAGGTACTCGCTTAAGCCATCAGCATCTTAACAACCGCTTTGCGAACCTGAGCAGGCTCACCCACTGCGCACAGCGGTTTGTGCACTTCACCCGGATAAAACACAACAAAATCGCCTTCATTAAGGATAACTGTTTTCTCTTCAATACCTTCAGGCAAAAAGGCGATGTCTTTATCAGCTAACCAGTCCGTATCCGGCGTACCCGCAGGCTGTGTGCTAAAAGTCATTCCTTCCTGCCCTTTTAACACAATCTGGATGTCGAGATAGCGGGCATGATACTCCGCGCGACGCGCTTCATACGGCTCAGTCATATCTTCAGAGATAAGATAAAACAGACGGTTGCCTTCGATATCATGCTTACCTTTTGGCGTTTCTGCCGTAACGTGCATTTTGATATGTTCAATGGCCTGGCGTAACTCTTCTGGCAACCACGGCTGGAGATTATGAATATTTCCGATGATCATCTTTTTCATTCCTCAATTAAAACAATGTTTCATTTCTCTCGTTATACGTAATTCCTTACTGCCATACCAGCATTTTTTGCTGTCCGATTGCGCCAAAGCATGTTTTCCTGCCCGCTTGCCACAAAAACAAGCATTGTTAAAAACTCAATTTTAAAGCATATAAATTCACTACAATCGTTTACCTGCGTAATTTTTTGCATCAATCGCTTGATCCCACTTTCTGGCTGAGTATAATGCCGGACAATTTGCCGGGAGGATGTATGGTTCAGTGTGTTCGACATTTTGTCTTACCGCGTCTGAAAAAAGACGCTGGCCTGCCGTTTTTCTTCCCGTTGTTCACCTATTCCCAGCCCCTCAATCGAGGGGCTTTTTTTTGCCCAGGCGTCAGGAGATAAAAGATGGCTAATCCGCTATATCAGAAACATATCATTTCCATAAACGACCTTAGTCGCGATGACCTTAATCTGGTGCTGGCGACAGCGGCGAAACTGAAAGCGAACCCGCAACCAGAACTGTTGAAACATAAAGTGATTGCCAGTTGCTTCTTCGAAGCATCAACCCGCACCCGCCTCTCTTTCGAAACCTCGATGCACCGCCTGGGCGCTAGTGTGGTGGGATTCTCTGACAGCGCAAACACCTCATTGGGAAAAAAAGGGGAAACGCTGGCTGATACCATCTCGGTTATCAGCACTTACGTCGATGCGATTGTGATGCGCCATCCACAGGAAGGTGCGGCACGCCTGGCCACCGAATTTTCCGGCAATGTACCAGTACTGAATGCCGGTGATGGCTCCAACCAACATCCGACGCAAACCTTGCTGGATCTGTTCACCATTCAGGAAACCCAGGAACGTCTCGACAATCTTCGCGTCGCAATGGTTGGCGACCTGAAATATGGTCGCACCGTTCACTCCCTGACCCAGGCGCTGGCGAAGTTCGACGGCAACCGTTTTTACTTCATCGCCCCGGATGCGCTGGCAATGCCGCAGTACATTCTGGATATGCTCGATGAAAAAGGTATCGCCTGGAGTCTGCATAGTTCCATTGAAGAAGTGATGGCGGAAGTGGACATTCTGTATATGACTCGCGTGCAAAAAGAGCGTCTGGACCCATCCGAATACGCCAACGTAAAAGCGCAGTTTGTCCTGCGCGCCAGCGATCTCCACAACGCCAAAGCCAATATGAAAGTGCTGCATCCGCTGCCGCGTATTGATGAAATTGCGACGGATGTCGATAAAACGCCGCACGCCTGGTACTTCCAGCAAGCAGGCAATGGGATTTTCGCTCGCCAGGCGTTACTGGCACTGGTTCTGAATCGCGATCTGGTACTGTAAGGGGAAATAGAGATGACACACGATAATAAATTGCAGGTTGAAGCTATTAAACGCGGCACGGTAATTGACCATATCCCCGCCCAGATCGGTTTTAAGCTGTTGAGCTTGTTCAAGTTAACAGAAACCGATCAGCGCATTACCATCGGTCTGAACCTACCTTCCGGCGAGATGGGCCGCAAGGATCTGATCAAAATCGAAAATACCTTTTTAAATGAAGATCAAGTAGACCAACTGGCACTGTATGCGCCGCAAGCCACGGTAAACCGTATCGACAACTATGAAGTGGTCGGCAAATCACGCCCCAGCCTGCCGGAACGTATTGATAATGTGCTGGTCTGCCCGAACAGCAACTGTATCAGCCATGCAGAACCGGTTTCTTCCAGCTTTGCCGTGAGAAAACGCGCCAATGATATTGCGCTCAAATGCAAATATTGTGAAAAAGAGTTTTCGCATAATGTGGTGCTGGCCAATTAATTGCGGTTGGTAATAAATGTCAGGCTCCCTATAATGAGCCAGACTTTTTACCGCTGTAATAAAGGAGAAATCATGAGCAAAACTATCGCGACGGAAAATGCACCCGCAGCTATCGGTCCGTATGTTCAGGGCGTTGATCTGGGCAGTATGATCATCACTTCCGGTCAGATCCCGGTAAACCCGAAAACTGGCGAAGTACCGGCAGACGTCGCTGCACAGGCGCGTCAGTCGCTGGATAACGTAAAAGCGATCGTGGAAGCGGCAGGTCTGAAAGTGGGCGATATCGTTAAAACCACCGTGTTTGTGAAAGATTTGAACGATTTCGCAACCGTAAACGCCACTTACGAAGCGTTCTTCACCGAGCACAATGCCACCTTCCCGGCACGTTCTTGCGTTGAAGTTGCACGTCTGCCGAAAGACGTGAAGATTGAGATCGAAGCGATCGCTGTTCGTCGCTAATCTCTTTCAAAAAGATAATCCAGGTTTCGCGCCTGGATTATCTGATTCAACCACGGAGGGTTGAAGATGGCTAAAGCCCGTTTCACTGATGAACAAATTGCTGAGATTTTACAGCAGTCAAAAAAGGGTGCACCTAATAAGGAATTATGTGAACACTATCAATTTAGTGTTAGTACGCTGCGGCGCTGGCAAGAACAGCACGCAGAAGGCGTAAGAAGTGAATTAAAAAAAATAGAATCCAAAGCGCAAATCGTCTTTCTGCTTTTCTTTGCTGTCTCCATTATACTCACGCTTATATTTGGCAAACCTACAGGTGGATGGGTAATACCGCCTTTATTACTTTATTGTGTTTATTATATCCGCCTGTATCGCAACATCTCCTCCAGACACATTAAAAAAGAAGACATCTATCTCTCTCGTTCGGTAAATAAAAGCTATAGCGCCCTTTATAATTTGAGCTGGACGTTTATTTGTTTTTTTATTTTTGCAGTAATCTATTTTTTTGTGCGGATTTTTTCGTAGGTGACTGACCTGAAAGAATATTTCAGGTCAGGCTTATCACTGGCTTACTGCCAGCCGTAACGACGACTATAAACCCCTTTAACCCACTGCGTTAACACCATATACCCTGCCAGAATCGCAATCAGCCACGGGAAGTAACTTAACGGCAGTGCCTGCAGTTGCAGATAACCAGCCAGCGGTGAAAATGGCAACGCGATCCCCACGACTATCACGATCGCGGTCATCGCCATTAATGGCCACGACGCACAACTCTGAATAAACGGCACACGGCGGGTGCGGATCATATGCACAACCAGCGTTTGCGACAGTAATCCCACCACAAACCAGCCCGACTGGAACAGCGTTTGCGTTTCCGGCGTATTGGCATGGAATACCCACCACATCAGGCAAAACGTCAGAATATCGAAGATCGAGCTGATCGGTCCGAAGAAGATCATAAAGCGGCCAAGATCCGCCGGATTCCAACGCTGCGGCTTTTGAATTTGCTCGTCATCAACGTTATCAAACGGGATCGCTACCTGGGATACATCGTACAGCAAGTTCTGGATCAGTAAGTGCAATGGCAACATTGGCAGGAAGGGCAAGAAAGCACTCGCCACCAGCACGCTGAACACATTACCGAAGTTAGAACTTGCTGTCATTTTGATGTATTTCAGCATGTTGGCAAAAGTTCGGCGTCCCTCAATAACCCCCTCTTCCAGTACCATCAGGCTTTTTTCCAGCAGAATGATATCAGCCGCTTCACGGGCAATATCTACCGCACCGTCTACAGAAATGCCGATATCCGCAGCGCGTAAGGCGGGCGCATCATTAATACCATCGCCCATAAAGCCAACCACATGCCCTTCGCGCTTCAGTAAGGTCACAATGCGTTCTTTATGCATCGGCGTCAGGCGGGCAAACAACGTGGTACGCTGCGCGAGATTTGCCAGTTCGTCGTCAGATAGCGTTTCAATATCACTACCAATTACCACCTCTCCCGCATCTAGTCCCACTTCATGGCACACTTTCCCCGCCACTAACTCACTGTCGCCAGTAAGGATTTTTACGGTAATTCCACTCGCTTTTAATGCCTTCAGTGCCGGAGCGGTTGTCTCTTTTGGCGGATCAAGGAAAGCGATATACCCTTCGAGGATCAGGTCGGATTCATCCGCCCGCTGGTAATCTCCTTCACGCGCTGGCAGGTATTTCGTCGCCACCGCAACCACGCGCAGCCCCTGACGATTCAGCGTATCGGTTACCCGCTTAATCTTACGCAGCATGGTGTCATCGAGCGGAACAATCGCGCCATTGTGACGCACCTGCGAACACACATTGAGGATTTCCTGCAATGCGCCTTTGCACACCAGTTGATGGTGTTCGGCATTTTCTGCCACTACCACCGACATCCGGCGACGCTCAAAATCAAACGGAATCTCATCCACTTTCTGCCAACGACTGGCCAGCGAGCGTGCTGACTTTTCATCTATACCTTCCAGCACCGCCGTATCAAGCAGGTTTTTAAGTCCGGTCTGGTAATGACTGTTCAACCACGCGCTATGCAGCACGCGCTCACTGGTTTTACCGGAGATATCGGTATGATTCTCCAGCACAATTTTATCTTGCGTCAGGGTGCCTGTTTTATCAGTGCACAGAATATCCATTGCGCCAAAGTTCTGAATCGCATCCAGATGTTTGACGATCACTTTCTGTTTCGACAGTTTTACCGCACCACGCGCCAGCGTCGAGGTGACAATCATCGGCAACATTTCCGGCGTTAAGCCCACCGCTACCGAAAGCGCGAATAGCGCAGCTTCCCACCAGTCGCCTTTGGTGTAACCGTTGATCAATAGCACTACGGGCGCCATCACCAGCATAAAGCGAATCAGCAGCATACTGACGCGGCTGATCCCTTGCTGAAAAGCATTCGGCTCGCTTTCCTGCTCGCTGACACGCCCCGCCAGTTGACCAAACCAGGTGTTGGCACCTGTGGCAATCACCATTGCTTGTGCCGTACCGCTCACCACGGTGGTGCCCATAAAACACAGGGTATCGCACTCCAGCGGATTGCTGTGCTCTGGCTGGCGAGTGGTTGCGGCTTTTTCCACGGGCAGAGACTCACCGGTTAATGACGCCTGAGCAACGAACAGATCCCGCGCCTGCAAAATACGTAAATCTGCCGGGATCATATCCCCCGCCGCCAATTTAATAATATCGCCAGGCACCAGCTGGTCGATCGGGATCTCCAGCCAGCCATTTTCGCCTTTGTCGTTAATTACGCGCAGCACCGTCGCGGTATTACTGACCATCGCTTTCAGAGCATCTGCTGCTTTGGTGGAGCGCGCTTCCTGAATAAAGTTCAGCAACGTAGAAATAGCGACCATTAACGCAATAACGCCCGCGGCAAATAAATCTTCCGTGGCGTAAGAAATGCCGCCGAGGATCGTGAGCAAAATATTAAAAGGGTTGCGATAACAGACCCACAAATGTACCCACCACGGCGACGGTTGTTGCGCGGGTAGTTTATTTTCACCGTGTTGTTCGCGGGCTAATTCCACTTCCGCCTGATTTAACCCTTCTGGATGCGTGCCGAAGGTTTTCCATAATTCCTTTTCTGGCATCACCGCCATTTTCAGGCAATGCGCGCTTAAGGAAGGCGGGATCGGAATATTCGCTGTCTGTTGCGCGCCAGGCAACGGATCGCGATGGACCAGACGAGAAGGTAAATGGCGAATGAGCCGGGTAAAAATTTCTTTAAACATAGGAAGTCCCTCCGCACCCTGTAAGCATGGTGCAGAAAATATCTTCAGGCGTCGCAAAGCCTTACCTGAAGGTAATAAACATGAGCTGGGACGTTAAAACGTCACGGCCTTACACATCCGGTAATGCCGTGAAAAGACAGGCTTACCGGAAAAGTTTTAATCTCCGTCGAGGGAGAGGCGTGGGATCAGGTTCCATATAACCTCCGGTAAGTGAAAAAAGCGCCGCAAATAATAAGGAGAATCCAATAATATTCGTAGCATTTATGCCGATATAATATCTGCAAGCAACTAAACCAACGATAAACCAGACTTTACCCATTGCTGAATGCGTGGGTAAAGTTAGGCTCAAATAATTAAACGCAAATTACGGGACAACAGGATGCAAAATCGGCTGACCATCAAAGACATTGCTCGCTTAAGCGGCGTGGGGAAATCCACGGTTTCCCGAGTGCTGAATAACGAAAGTGGCGTGAGTCAGCACACGCGCGAGCGCGTGGAAGCAGTGATGAATCAGCATAGATTTTCCCCTTCCCGATCCGCGCGTGCTATGCGTGGGCAAAGCGATAAAGTGGTTGCTATTATCGTCACCCGTCTGGATTCGTTATCAGAAAATCTCGCCGTTCAGACGATGCTGCCGGCATTCTATGAACAGGGTTACGATCCGATCATGATGGAAAGCCAGTTTTCGCCACAGCTGGTTACTGAACATTTAGGCGTTCTGAAACGTCGCAATATTGACGGAGTGGTGCTGTTCGGTTTTACCGGCATAACGGAAGAAATGTTAGCTCACTGGCAATCATCTCTGGTACTGCTGGCACATGACGCAAAAGGTTTTGCTTCGGTCTGTTATGACGACGAAGGGGCGATTAAGATTCTGATGCAATGCCTCTACGATCGGGGGCATCGCAATATTAGTTATCTTGGCGTACCGCACAGCGACATTACCACTGGTAAGCGGCGTCATGAGGCTTATCTGGCATTTTGCAAAGCACATAAACTACATCCCGTCGCCGCCCTGCCCGGCCTGGCCATGAAGCAAGGTTACGAGAACGTGGCAAAAGTGATTACGCCAGAAACCACTGCGTTGCTGTGCGCAACCGACACGCTGGCGCTCGGGGCATGTAAGTACCTGCAAGAGCAACACATCGACACCCTACAACTGGCGAGCGTCGGTAATACGCCGTTAATGAAGTTTCTCCATCCGGAGATCGTCACCGTTGATCCAGGCTACGCCGAAGCCGGACGTCAGGCTGCCAGCCAGTTGATCGAACAGGTAACCGGACGCAGCGAACCTCAACAAATCGTCATCACAGCAGCCCTTTCCTGAGAGTTACCTTCTACCAGATTTATCCAAAGAGTGTTCAGAACACTACTGGCAGCTTCTGATGTATAGCTTTGAAGAAACCTCACCACAACTCTGTGCCACAACATTACGGTCTTTTGAGGCTGTCTGGTGGTTTCAGAGATAATCCTTCTCCAGACCATGCTAAAGCGAGTATTTCCGGGGACTTACCGGGTAGTATATTGTTTTTGTTGATTTTATAACCAGAAAATCATCAAAAAATTTACACATCGCTCTAGCGCCCGCCATCCGTACTCTCTGCTTTTTACTTTGAGCTAAATCAAAAAAAACGCAAACATCCTTAATGCAAAGCACTATATATAGACTTTAAAATGCATCTCAACCCAATATGTTGTATCCATCGTCTAAACTTGCAACAAGATACACGTCAACGAAGCCGACACAATTGTGGATAAAGCGAATTGGGATTGCAGTAAATCCCCGTAACAAGAGCTGAATAAACCGGGGCGCACTTCCCAACTTTCTGTGGATAACCTGTTCTTAAAAATATGGAGCGATCATGACACCGCATGTGATGAAACGAGACGGCTGCAAAGTGCCGTTTAAATCAGAGCGCATCAAAGAAGCTATTCTGCGTGCAGCTAAAGCAGCGGAAGTCGATGATGCAGATTATTGTGCCACTGTTGCCGCTATCGTCAGCGAGCAAATGCAGGGGCGTAACCAGGTAGATATCAACGAAATCCAGACCGCTGTTGAAAACCAACTGATGTCTGGCCCATACAAACAACTGGCCCGTGCATATATTGAGTACCGTCACGATCGCGACATTGAACGTGAAAAACGCGGTCGTCTGAACCAGGAGATCCGTGGTCTGGTCGAGCAGACTAATTCCTCGCTGCTCAACGAAAACGCGAATAAAGACAGTAAAGTCATTCCGACCCAGCGTGACCTGCTGGCCGGGATTGTTGCGAAACACTATGCACGTCAGCACCTGCTGCCGCGTGACGTGGTGCAAGCACATGAACGTGGTGATATCCACTACCACGATCTCGATTACTCGCCGTTCTTCCCAATGTTCAACTGCATGTTGATCGACCTGAAAGGCATGCTGACGCAAGGCTTTAAGATGGGGAATGCCGAGATTGAACCGCCGAAGTCGATCTCTACAGCTACCGCAGTAACTGCGCAGATTATTGCTCAGGTCGCCAGCCATATTTATGGTGGCACCACCATTAACCGTATCGACGAAGTTCTGGCGCCGTTTGTCACCGCCAGCTACAACAAACACCGTAAAACTGCGGAAGAGTGGAGCATTCCTGACGTCGAAGGTTACGCTAACTCTCGTACCATCAAAGAGTGCTACGACGCATTCCAGTCGCTGGAATATGAAGTAAATACCCTGCACACCGCCAACGGTCAGACGCCGTTTGTGACCTTTGGCTTTGGTCTGGGTACCAGCTGGGAATCGCGCCTGATTCAGGAATCTATCCTGCGTAACCGTATCGCGGGCCTGGGTAAAAACCGTAAAACCGCCGTGTTCCCGAAACTGGTGTTCGCAATTCGCGATGGCCTGAACCATAAAGTGGGCGATCCGAACTACGACATCAAACAACTGGCGCTGGAGTGCGCGAGCAAGCGCATGTATCCGGATATCCTGAACTACGATCAGGTAGTGAAAGTCACCGGTTCGTTTAAAACCCCGATGGGCTGCCGCAGCTTCCTCGGCGTGTGGGAAGACGAAAACGGTGAGCAGATCCACGATGGTCGTAACAACCTCGGCGTGATCAGCCTGAACCTGCCGCGCATTGCTCTGGAAGCGAAAGGTGATGAAGCCACCTTCTGGAAGCTGCTGGATGAACGTCTGGTGCTGGCGCGTAAGGCGCTGATGACCCGTATCGCCCGCCTGGAAGGCGTGAAAGCGCGCGTAGCGCCGATCCTCTATATGGAAGGTGCCTGCGGCGTACGTCTGAATGCAGACGATGACGTGTCTGAAATCTTCAAAAATGGTCGAGCGTCTATCTCGCTGGGTTACATCGGTATCCACGAAACCATTAACGCGCTGTTCGGCGGCGAGCATGTTTACGACAACGAGCAGCTGCGTGCGAAAGGTATTGCGATTGTTGAACGTCTGCGTCAGGCGGTGGATCAGTGGAAAGAAGAAACCGGCTACGGTTTCAGTCTCTACAGTACGCCGAGTGAGAACCTGTGCGACCGCTTCTGCCGTCTCGATACCGCCGAGTTTGGCGTGGTGCCGGGCGTGACCGATAAAGGTTACTACACCAACAGTTTCCACCTTGATGTGGAGAAGAAGGTGAACCCGTACGACAAGATCGACTTTGAAGCGCCTTACCCGCCGCTGGCGAACGGCGGCTTCATTTGCTACGGCGAGTATCCAAACATTCAGCACAACCTGAAGGCGCTGGAAGATGTCTGGGATTACAGCTATCAGCATGTGCCGTATTACGGCACCAACACGCCGATCGATGAATGCTACGAATGTGGCTTTACCGGCGAGTTTGAGTGCACCAGCAAAGGCTTCACTTGTCCGAAATGTGGTAACCATGACACCTCCCGTGTGTCGGTAACTCGCCGCGTGTGCGGATATTTAGGTAGTCCGGATGCGCGTCCGTTTAACGCCGGCAAGCAGGAAGAAGTTAAGCGCCGCGTTAAACATTTAGGAAATGGGCAGATCGGTTGATCTCCACGCTGCGTTAAGCAAATGCCGGATGTGATGTGAAAGCGTCGCATCCGGCGTTGATTGCCGGATGCGGCGTAAACGCCTTATCCGGCCTACACGCGGACTGATAAGCCAGGCGAAATATGAACTTCCATCAATACTATCCTGTCGACATCGTCAACGGCCCCGGTACTCGTTGCACCCTGTTTGTCTCCGGGTGTGTTCATGAATGCCCCGGTTGCTATAACAAAAGCACCTGGCGGGTAAATTCCGGTCAACCATTTACCAAAGAAATGGAAGACCAGATCATCAACGATCTGAACGACACTCGCATCAAACGCCAGGGCATTTCCCTCTCCGGCGGCGATCCGCTGCATCCGCAAAACGTGCCGGATATTCTGAAACTGGTACAACGCATCCGTGCCGAATGTCCGGGTAAAGACATCTGGGTGTGGACAGGATATAAACTCGACGAACTCAACGCTGCACAAATGCAGGTTGTTGATTTGATTAACGTGCTGGTTGATGGCAAATTTATGCAGGATTTAAAAGACCCTTCCCTGATCTGGCGCGGCAGCAGCAACCAGGTGGTACACCATTTGCGTTAATCACTCTTCCAGCCGTTTATCCGCATCTTCATAAACGGCTGAGTTCTCTCTCTTACCAATAGCTATCACCAACACGAGCAACTCTTTATCGTTAACCTGATAAACCAGGCGATATCCCAGAGTGCGAAGCTTAATTTTGTAGCAGTCCGGTAAATCCCGCAGTTTAGCCGATGGATTGCGCGGCCTTTTCAGCACATCCTCAAGCTTTTTTTAAATTGTTCCCGGACTGTCACGCCCAGTTTTTGCCACTCTTTCAGCGCTCGCGGATCAAAGGCCAGCTCATAGTTCATCCAGTCGGACCTTAATGGCCTCTTGTGGGTTGGCCAGTCGTTCCCTGACAGTGCGTAACAAGGCTTCTTCACTATCACTGACAGTGAGCGTTTTTACCGGCATTCGCCCATTTTCCGCAACGTACTGAAACAGCAGCCGTACGGCTTCGGTAGGCGTGATATTTAATTTTTCCAGCACCGCATAAGCCTCATTTTTCAGTTTGTCATCCAGGCGGACGTTAAGTGTGGCCATTATGCCTCCGGTAATTATGAAAAGTGTAATGCATTATAGCATTACATATGCATTACATTCATTTCTGGAAAACGCCTCGCAAAAATGGCGGCGACACGCAGAAATATGCCGTAGTGAAGAGAGATTTGGCGGTGATTTTACGAAGGGAGAGGAGAGCATTGGGCGGCGACGTTTCACCGCCCAATGAGGAATTAACGATACTTCTTGTGATATGAATTGCGGGTCGTTTTCAGTTGCTCTGCGGCGGCCTGCGCTTCTTTTACTTTACCTTCATTAGCCAGCTTCAGCGCGTCGTCAATCTGGCCAACCAGAATGTCGAAACCGTGGCGGAAGTCTTTCATTTCCGGGCTGTCTGGCGATTTTCCTTCCAGCTTCGGCGGCGTTGCTTTTTGCGCATCCAGCGCCGCGGCACGCATTTTGGTTAACGCGTCTTTGACTTGCGCCGCGTTATCCGCTTTTTCGACCACTTTTAAATTGTCGTTGAGGGTTTCCATATTGTCTTCCAGCTCAGCGGCAAACGACACCGAACTGAATACCAACGAGGAGACTGCAAGAATAGCTAACAGGCTTTTACGCATTGCTCACTTCCTTTTTTATTTACACTTCATCCTTCACACTGCCTCATCGACGGCTACGCTCATTCGCCCGAGTCACGTACTACGAGTACGCTCCCCGGCCCTCATTCACTTTCCGTCTCGATGCAGTGCGAATGATTTTGTGTAATTTTTTAGTTTATAGCGCGGCAGGTCGCGCCAGTTTTTTTACTGTCCGGCGATTTTCATCTCCGGCAACAGCACAGAACCACACTGTATATTACTGCGTGTTTCAATATCGTTACCGACGGTGACAATATTGCGCCACATATCTTTTAAATTACCTGCGATGGTGATTTCGCTAACCGGATACTGAATTTCGCCGTTTTCTACCCAGAAGCCCGCCGCACCACGGGAATAATCACCGGTAATTGCACTCACGCCCTGGCCCATCAATTCCGTCACCACCAGCCCGGTGCCCATCTCTTTGAGCATCTGCTCGAAGCTTAGACCTTGTCCGGCAATGCGCCAGTTGTGAATACCGCCCGCATGTCCGGTGCTTTTCAGCCCAAGTTTGCGCGCCGAGTAGCTGGTCAGCAGCCACTGAGTCAGGATGCCATCTTTAATAATATCGCGACGCTCGGTGCGCACACCTTCGCTGTCGAATGGCGTCGACGCCAGCCCTTTCAGCAGATGCGGATGCTCTTCAATGGTCAGCCAGTCTGGCAGAATTTGTTTACCCAGCGAATCCAGCAGGAAGGTGGATTTACGGTAAACCGATCCACCCGCTATCGCCCCAACCAGATGCCCAAAAAGCCCGGTTGCCACTTCATTGGCAAAAATGACCGGCGCTTTCATGGTGGAGAGTTTACGCGGTGACAGGCGCGATAAAGTACGGCGAGCGCAGTCGGCCCCGACCCACTCTGGCGTTTGTAGATCGCTCATCGCGCGGCCAATGGTGTAGGCATAATCACGCTCCATATCGCCATTTTCTTCGGCAATCACGCAACTGGAGAGCGAATGACGCGTTGAGCAGTAGCCTTGCAACATACCGTGGCTATTACCGAAAACTTTGACACCGTAGTGGCTGTTAAAACTGCCGCCTTCGGTATTGGTAATGCGTTTATCCGCCTGTAATGCCGCCTGTTCAGCACGGGCCGCCAGTTCAATGGCTTCGTCCGGAGAAACTTCTGCGGGGTGGAACAAGTCAAGATCCGGCGCGTCGAAAGCCAGCAGTTCTTTGTCTGCCACGCCTGCATACGGATCTGGCGAAGTGTAACGCGCAATATCCAGCGCCGCCTGTACGGTGCGGGCAATGGCCTGCGGGCTTAAATCGGTGGATGATGCGCTACCTTTGCGGTTCTGGTGATAAACGGTTATCCCCAGCGCGCCATCGCTATTGAATTCGACATTCTCCACTTCACCATAGCGCGTGCTAACGCTAATGCCGGTGGTCTTGCTGACGGCAACTTCCGCACCGTCCGATTTGCCTGAGGCCAACTCCAGCGCAGTCGAAACTGCTTCTTCCAGAATCTTGCGCTGCGCTTCAACTTGAGAGATTACTTTCATTGCAAGTGCCATAATGTAGAGAGTTTCTCTGAAGTCTAACAGAGAACCGTTTTTCAGTGCGCATCTTAACTGGTAACATTAGCCTCTTTTTTTTAAGGAGCCTGACATGACTAAGCAGCCCGAAGACTGGCTCGACGACGTTCCCGGTGATGACATCGAAGACGAAGACGATGAAATTATCTGGGTCAGTAAAAGTGAAATTAAACGTGACGCCGAGGAGCTAAAACGCCTGGGCGCAGAAATTGTTGATCTGGGGAAAAACGCGCTGGATAAGATCCCGTTAGATGCGGATCTGCGTGCGGCTATTGAGTTAGCCCAGCGTATTAAGATGGAAGGTCGCCGCCGCCAGTTGCAGCTCATTGGTAAAATGCTGCGCCAACGCGATGTAGAGCCTATCCGTCAGGCGCTGGATAAGCTGAAAAACCGCCACAACCAGCAGGTGGTGTTGTTCCATAAACTGGAAAACCTGCGCGATCGTCTGATCGATCAAGGGGATGACGCCATCGCTGAAGTATTGAATCTGTGGCCAGATGCCGATCGTCAGCAGCTGCGAACTCTGATCCGCAACGCGAAGAAAGAGAAAGAAGGGAATAAGCCGCCGAAATCCGCACGCCAGATTTTCCAGTATCTGCGCGAGCTGGCAGAGAACGAAGGGTAATTTTCGTTGTTGATGTGAGTATGGTTTGCCGGATGCAGAGCACCGCCAGATCTGTAGGCCTGATAAGACGCGTCAAGCGTCGCATCAGGCGCTATGCTCAAATGCCGGATGCGGCGTGAA
>NZ_VATQ01000016.1:0-35326 GCF_005781135.1 Escherichia sp. E3659
GTTCACGCCGCATCCGGCAGTGGTGACAATTGCCTGATGCGCTACGCTTATCAGGCCTACAGATTCTTGCGCCACTCGTAGGCCGGATAAGGCGTTCACGCCGCATCCGGCAATCGTGACAAATGCCTGATGCGCTACGCTTATCAGGCCTACAGATTCTTGCGCCACTCGTAGGCCGGATAAGGCGTTCACGCCGCATCCGGCATGAACATACAAGTCAGACGCCGTAACGTTCGCACCAGCCAAGAATGGCTTTCTCGAAGCAGGCGAATGGTGGATGCACAATGCCCGCGCCAATCATGCCGACGCCCGCATCTTTATGGGCGATGGCGGTATTGATCACCGGCAGAATGCCGCTGCTGCCCACGCGGGTGATGTCGATAGCCGACGGCACGCCCATAAAACCGAGCAGCGGAATGGTGACGTTCGGGTTTTCACCGAGAGTGATTTCACGCATCTGGCGGGAGAAATCGATAGCCTCTTCCACCGTGCCGCCCACCAGCGCGACGATTGCAGGCGCGGTTGCCATAGCAAATCCGCCAATACCGTAGGTTTCGGTGATGGCGCTGTCGCCGATATCCAGCCCCGAATCTTCCGGCTTATAACCGGCAAACATCGGGCCGATCACCTGCTGCGCCGGACCGGTAAACCATTGCCCCGGCAGGCCACTGACTCGCAGGCCGAACTCGACGCCGTTACGCGCCATCGTGGTCACCACGGTGCTGTATTCGATGCCGTGCGCCGCATCCATCGCCGCTTTACACATCGCCATCCACGTCGGGCCGGAGAAGTAGTCGCTGCTGGCGACAAACTCAAACACTTCGCGCTGTTGCTCGACGGAATAACCTGCCTGAATAATCCCCGGCGTCAGCGCCTGAATCAGCAGCGTCGTCCCGGCGTTATTGCGGTTATGGCATTCATCGCCCATATGCAGCGCCTGCGCCAGCATTAAGCGCAGATCGATCTCGCCGATAATTTTCATCGCGTCGCGCAGCATTGGCCCCTGCACATCGCGCATCCAGTTCAGGCGGTCAATCACGCTCTGATCGTTGGCGCCCATACGCAAAATCTTCGCCATCTGCTCGCTCATATTGGTGTAAGCGATATTGCCGTAGGTTTTGTTTTTTACGATGTGCATAAACATCGAGGCCGAGGTAACACCCGCCATCGATCCCACGCAGTCATGTTCGTGGCACGGCGAGAAGGTAATTTCCCCGGAGGCCGCCAGTTCAGCCGCCTCATCGAGATCTTTCGCCAGCCCTTCGAACACCAGCGCCCCGGTGACCGCGCCTTTCATCGCGCCGCACATTTTTTCCCAGGTAACCGGCGGCCCGGCGTGAAGAATGGTTTTCGCCGTCATGCCCGGCACCACGTTAATCGCCTGATCAAAACCAATCAGCACCGGATGCGACTGGATAATGCGCTCCAGCGCCTGCTGGTTAGCGGCGGCGATTTTGTCTGCCAGCGGCGAATCGGCAATGTTATCCAGCGCCTGTACCACCTGCATATTGCCCTGCCCCGGCGGCGTCCAGTCAAGTTGGGTCACTTCTACATGCTGCTTTTTCAGGTCATCGCTAAACATGGCGATGCCGACGTTAATAACATTCAACGGTTGGCTAAACAGTGACTGGCTCATCAGGCTTCCTCCCCTTTGCAGATAAATTCACGCGCCAGCAATCCGGTATTGGTGCTGCTGCTCGCCAGAATCACTCCGGCATCAAGCAGCATCTGGCTTTGTTGTTCTAACGATGGCGTATCGAGATCGGTACCCAGCACATAGGCGAGAATGATCAACTCGCGCCCTTCGGCAGCGGCGATCGCTTTCGCTTCTTTGATCGCATCGATGGTGGAGCCGACCGGATCTTCATGCGATCCAAATCCGAGCACAAAATCCATCACGATCACCGCCACTTCTGGATCGCGCGCCTCTTCGATCAAGCGACTGATGCGGTTGGTCGGGTCAATCATCGGGTGCGGCTTGCCGTTGGTGAAGTCGTCATCACCAAAGTCGAGGAAGGTGTGTTTGATGCTGCGGTTGATATCTTTCAGGCGGAATTCCGGATCGGGCTGAATGTTGCTGTAGACATCGCCGTGTTTTTCCATCACCGCGAACATGGTTTCGTCACATAGCGTGCCGCCGCAGAACAGGCCACGAATGTACTTCTGCTGCGGTTGCAGACGCGCACGCACATCAGCAATCAACGGCTGGTTCAGCGTATGCAGGTCGAGATGTTCCTGTTTCACGCCGGAGAGCATCACTGCTTTCAGCGCCGCCTCTTTGGTGCCACGGGCAAACTGTAACCCCTGCTCATCCACAGGCGTTTCGCCACGACCGAGGAAGCAGACCACTACCGGCTTGCGGCAGGCGCGCGCACGTTCCAGCACTCTGCGGGCCACCGCAGGCGCTGGCGGTTTGGAGATAAGCACAATGATTTCAGTCTGCGGATCGTTTTCCAGCATCCCGATAGCGTCGAGCATCATCAGGCCGCCGATTTTCTCGCTCAGGTCGCGCCCACCGGTGCCAATCAGTTGCGAAACGCCGCCGCCAAATTCATGAATGCGGACGCTCAGCTCCTGGCTGCCGGTACCAGATGCGCCAACAATACCGATGTTGCCGCGACGCACGGCGTTACCAAAACAGAGCGCCGCGCCGTTGATAATCGCCGTGCCGCAGTCTGGCCCCATCATCAGCAGCCCTTTTTCGTGGGCCAACTGTTTGAGCGCCAGTTCATCTTCAACCGAGACGTTATCGGAAAACAGCATCACGTTAAGATCGTTTTGCAGCGCCTGACGCGCTTCGCGAGCGGCAAACAGACCGTTGACCGAAATCACTGCCAGGTTACTTTCCGGGATATGCTTTTTGGCGCTGGCAATAGTGGCGTAACGCGCCTCGTGCGAGCCGCTTTGCGCTTTGGTGTTGAACAGTTCTTCAATCTCCACCAGCAACTGCTCGTTGTCCGCACCCGATTTACCATTGATGACAATCATCAGGTCGCCGTTTTTCGCCTGTTCCAGCTCCGGCGTCAGCAGCCCTAAATTCTTCAGCACGCCTTTGTTCATTTCGGTCGCCATCGCCACAAATGCCTGCTCGACGCCGTCGAGTTTATTTGCACGCGTGGAGATAGACATCAGCGAGACAGAATCAAAATAGGTATTCGGTTTAATGACTATTTTAACTGACATAATTCCCTCCGTAGGTTTGGCTCAGCGCACAACCATCGGCCATGCCGTACAGCATGTCGCAGCCGGAACTGGAGCCAATATGTTTAATTTTTTCTATTGCCTGAGTTGCGTTCCCAGGGATGTCATAAATAATGTTGTGAATAAAGCGATGAATATTTTCCCGGCAGCGTTGTTGTAATGCGGCTTCCAGTGTTATGGCACTTAATAATGTGGTATTATTTTTGCCGCGTTGCAGACCGAGATAAAATTCCTCTTTGTATTTTTCCGCCGGATGCCCGGATATAAATAAAATAAGTGCCAGACCTGTTAAATAATCGTCAGCTGATGGCGTAAGGCCAATCCCTAATCCCATCATACTGGCGACCGCTGAGGCGATATTTTGTTTTTCGTTTACTGCCTGAATAACTGCCCGTCGTTTAATATGTAGTTCTTTATTTAACGCCTGATAAAACGGATTATCGCCGCGATAATTAAACAGGGTTTCATTTTCCCCCAGGTGCTGATGAATAATGTCGTGCCACTGTTGCCAGGCGATAAGGTGAAAATTCACAGCGGTCATTTGCAAGGTTGGGGACAGCCAACGCCGACAACGACTCATCTCTATATGAAGATGTTGACCAACCGTAATGCCTTGATCGTCAAACTGAACCTTATCACCATGCCGGAACAGACCATCAAAGTGAGTGAGTGCCAACCGACAACTGTTTGGCGCATTGTCGTACTCTTCACAAAGCAGCGTCAGCAACTGCTGGCGAGCCGGGAGTGCGATATTTACCGCTCTGGCAAAGACCTGTTCAACCTGTCCTTGCCCCCGCTGCGCCAGAAAATCCGCATCCGCAGTTAGCGCCCACACACACCGGCTTTCTGGTGTGTTGATAGCCAGCCTCCCGGGTTATGCGCCTGCGGCAATCAGCAACTGAGCAATCTCTTCAAAGCCCCGTTCCCGCGCCAGTTCCAGCGGTGTTTTGCCATATTTATCGGTCATGTGCGGACTGGCCCCGTGTTCCAGCAATAGCTGGACAATCGCCTGCTGTTTAATCCCGCCATCGTTAAGCACAATCGCTTCCAGTAGCGGCGTCCAGCCAACATGGTTGGTCTGGTTAACGTTAATTTCCGTATGCGCCAAAAGCTCTTTTACAATACTTAAATGGCCTTTTTCACAGGCAGGCGTCAGGCCGACACCGCCAAAACGGGTGACGCAATTAAGGTCTGGTTTAGCCGGTAAAATAATCCGTAACAGGGTTAAATCACCGGTCAGGCAGCTCATTAAAAAAGGATTTAAACATGTCAGGTCTTGTTTATTAATATCCGCTCCGGCATCAATTAATGCCTGAACGCAAGCATATTGCTGATATAAACTTGCCAGCGTAATTGCCGTTCGCCCCTGGCGATCGCAGGTATTAACATCGACACCCAGCGCAAGGCAGGTTTTTACTTTATCAATATCGCCCTGTTGTGCAGCCAATAAATAGTCGGCAGGTAGATTTTTTATAGTCATTCACATTCCCCTGGTTTTTGTGGCTGTTTTCGATGAATTGAGAATAGCAACGAAATTCAGCTAAAAGAACCCGCTTAAATTTAATTCGCCGTATTTCGCCTTTTTGTTGAATGATGTTCAACAATCTTTTCGCAGTGTGCGGTAGTGCAATATTTGTTTCTTTGACCCAATACCCTTCCACTCAATCAGGTTTTATTTCTCTATAGTCTGCACATGTAAGAGTAGCTTTCGTCCATGTCTAACCAGAGGGGAACAAGATGAACGGACTCACGGCAACGGGTGTCACCGTCGGTATTTGTGCAGGGCTTTGGCAGTTAGTGTCTTCACATGTCGGGCTCTCTCAGGGATGGGAATTATTAGGAACCATTGGCTTCGTCGCCTTTTGCAGTTTTTATGCCGCAGGCGGCGGTAAATCGGGGTTTATCAGAAGTCTGGCGGTTAATTATTCCGGGATGGTGTGGGCGTTTTTCGCCGCGCTGGCTGCCGGCGGGCTTGTCTCGGTGAGTGGGATTTCCGGGTTCTGGGCGAGCGTGATTACTACCGTGCCTTTCTCAGCGGTAGTGGTCTGGCAAGGGCGTTTCTGGTTGCTGTCATTCATTCCAGGGGGCTTTCTCGGCATGACGCTATTTTTTGCCAGCGGGATGAACTGGACGGTAACGTTACTGGGTTTTCTGGCGGGTAACTGCGTGGGGATAATTTCAGAATATAGTGGGCAAAAATTAAGCGAAGTGACGACTAAACGCGACGGGTATTAAAAGTTATTCAAAAATGATTATCAGACTGATGACAAAGCCAGGCAAGTGCACGGACGGTCCCCTCGCCCCATCGGGGAGAGGGTTAGGGTGAGGGGGAAAGTCGTGCCCGTTTTGACCCGTAAGCGAGTTTGTCATCAGTCTGAAAATGATTATCTATCTTTAATCGATACCGCTACAGTTATGCCTGGAGAAAATTAAAGTAGATAATGGCGGGAATGGTTTAATGAACTCAATTTTTACCGAAGAAAACCTGTTGGCATTTACTACCGCTGCACGTTTTGGCAGCTTCAGTAAAGCCGCTGAAGAGTTGGGTTTAACCACTTCCGCCATTAGCTACACCATTAAGCGTATGGAGACGGGGCTGGATGTGGTGCTGTTCACCCGCAATACCCGCAGCATTGAGTTGACGGAGTCCGGGCGTTATTTTTTCCGCAAAGCTACCGACCTGCTGAATGATTTTCACGCCATCAAACGCAGTATCGATACTATTTCGCAGGGCATAGAAGCACGCGTGCGCATTTGTATTAACCAACTGCTTTATACGCCCAAACACACCGCACGCTTATTGCAGGTGCTGAAAAAGCAGTTTCCTACTTGCCAGATTACCGTCACCACCGAAGTGTATAACGGCGTCTGGGATGCGATTATTAATAATCAGGCGAATATCGCCATCGGCGCGCCCGACACGCTGCTGGACGGTGGCGGAATTGATTACACTGAGATTGGCGCGATTCGCTGGGCTTTTGCTATCGCCCCGGATCACCCGTTAGCCTTTGTGCCGGAACCCATCGCCGAAAGCCAGCTGCGTCTCTACCCTAATATTATGGTGGAGGACACCGCGCATACGATTAATAAAAAAGTGGGCTGGTTGCTGCACGGGCAGGAGTCGATTCTGGTGCCAGATTTCAACACCAAATGCCAGTGCCAGATTTTAGGTGAAGGGATTGGTTTTTTGCCGGATTACATGGTCCGTGAGGCGATGACGCAATCCCTGCTGGTTACCCGACAAATCCATAATCCGCGCCAGGATTCGCGCATGTTACTGGCGACTCAGCATTCTGCTACGGGTCAGGTGACGCAGTGGATTAAAAAACAATTTGCGCCAAATGGCATATTAACGGGGATCTATCAGGATTTACTGCATCGGGAGAATTAATCGCTGCCAACCTCCCGATGCGCTGTGAATAGCGGTTTACATCAACCACCTGCTTTCATTACCCATTCAGAGATAAATTTATTACCCGGAACTGGCGGGGAGTACAAATAGCCCTGCAAAAAGTGAACGCCTTTACCGATCATTAAATCCGCCTGCTCCTGGGTTTCTACCCCTTCCGCGACGATACTCAGACCAGGCTTACGCGCCAGTTCGACAATATTGTCGACAATATGACCGGAGATTTCGTCCACGCTCGCCATTTGCACAAATGACTTATCGATCTTAATAAAATCGACCGGGAACGCCTGCAAGTAACGATAGGTCGCATAACCCGTACCAAAGTCATCCAGCGCAAAGGTAATATTGTGCTGATGAAGGCTATCAAATATCGCTCTGGCTTCTGGCGTTACCGGAATAGGGTTACGTTCCGTCAGCTCAAGAACCAGCTTGATTTTATCGTTACCTAATTTCTTAACCAGGTTCAGACACTCTTTTTCAAATCCCGCAGCCAAAAAACAGCCCGCCGAGACGTTGATACCAATATGGAAGTTGTCCGGCAGCAAATGTTTTACCGGCATCAGAATATCCGCAGTCTGTTTCATCAACTGACGGGTCATTATGACGATAAGACCAGATGACTCCGCCAGAGGAATAAATTGATCCGGCGGGATGATTCCCGTTTGCGGATGTTCCCAGCGAACAAGCACTTCACAACCTGTCAGTACTCCTGTCTGAGCACAAAATACCGGTTGGATCCATGGTTTGAATTCATGGTTTTCCAGCGCCAGACTGATGGCTTCAGGTGTGACAATATGGTGACAACGGTTGTCAGGAAGATAAATTTTATTTTTATTTCCCGTGGCAGTGGTTACCTGCGGGTGATACTGAAAAAAGATATCCCGCCAGAAGGTAATATCACTCTGGATGCCTAATTTCTCATACAACTGCTTCTTTTGATGTGAAATTGTCTTTGCACTGCGATTTCTGTACTGTGAGATTTCTGTAACCGACATCCCCTCCATTAGCAGCTTGAGTAAAAGCCGTTCTTTTTCGGACACAATACCAGGCAACGTCAAATTCACCGTTGCGCCGAACTCTTCCAAAAAAACACTCAAATCATGCGAAGCCATTTAACACACCTTGATTAAATCTTGTGCGCCAGCTTAATCTGCTTGTCTTCACTCTGGCAGGAAAAGCTGGCTGCAAGAAAATGACACAGAGAGCCGAATTAGCACCCATTCGGCTCTCTCCTTTTACTTATTATTCAGATCAGAATTGCCACTTAACGCCAATCATTGCAGAGGTGTCATTATATCCCTTATCGGCAACCTGAACGCCCACATTTCCCCAGACATTCAGGTTGGCATTTAGCTGTCCTTCCACACCCGTTTTTATCTCGGCAATATTTCGGGCTCCATCCTGAGTGACTGACACGCCATCCATGCTGGTGCTGAAATCCTTACTGTTATGCAGCCAGTTCACTTCTACAAACGGCTGGAACTCGCGGGATTTACCGTCGTCCATTTTATGATGACTCTTCAGCCAGGTTTTTACACCAAGTCGAGTCTGAATGTTGCCATCACCGTTGCTATGAACGAGGGTTCCGTTGCTTTCGCGGTGCTTATCGGCTTTGACTCCCATCCAGGTAACCTGTGCTTGTGGCTGAACATACCATTCATTACGCGTTCCCTGGCTGCCATTAAATTCAGCTAATTTGTGTTTGTATCCAGCTTCCAGTGAAGCGGTAAATCCTTTTGATTTATAGGATTCACTTTGTAAATCATCACCTTTCACTGTGTTATCAAACCAGCTGTACTGCGCCCAACTGTCGAGATACGCGCCATTATGCGATTCGTCATCGGCATACCAGGTGGCATACAGGCCGGTGCTGTATCCGTTCACACTCGCTTTTGCACGATAACCGGTTCGCGAGGAAATGGTTTTGCTGTCGCTGTTGCCATATCCCGCCATTACACCAACATGCCAGCGGTCGCTGCCGTTTTGGCTCCACTGCGCGATATCGCCTCCCAGTTGCAGAACATAGCGATTGCTTTGGGTTTTCAGCTGGCCGCTGCCATCACGCCATTTATTATGACCACCTTCATGGCGCATCCACATAGCGGTTTGTTTCTGCTCACCCGTCACCATGTCGGTATAGTCCGTATTACCCAGACGCTCATGCAGACGCGTGGTGAACATGGTATTCGCTGCTGCAAGGTTCGCGATGTAGCTACCCGCCTCCGGTCGCAGGTCATTATCCACATTCAGATCCGGACCCGGCGTAGGTGTCGGGTTAGGGGTCGGCTCTGGATTCGGGGTTGGCTCCGGATTCGGGTTTGGCTCCGGATTCGGCATCGGCTCTGGCTCCGGTTGCGGTTCAGCTGAATCACCACCACTGGTCAGATACCAGTTACCGCTGTTTGCCCCCTTACCACGCGCGAGAGTGTAGTCATATGCGCCCGCAACGATACGCCCCGCCTGAACAAATTCCCCCTCAGACTTACCATCAACATGGATAAGTTCAATGCCGTTAAGCGTTTTAGCGCCTGTACCACCAGCGTTATTCACCGTAACGGAGGTCGTGCCGCTGGTATCGCCCTCAACAACCAGTTTATCCGTCACTGAATCATCGCCATTCAGTGCCGCATTCATCACCAGTCGGCCGTTATCACCATGGTAGTTCCCCTTCACCACTAACGCGTTGCCCGCTTGCTGTCCTGACTCTCCGGTCATCAGCGTACCGTTGTTAGTCAGGTTGCCGCCCAGGGTGTAATTCACAGGCACAGCCGCTCTTTTTTCAGCGCTATTATTCAACACCAGGGTACCGTTGTTCTCAACGTTTGCGCCCCCCAATCCCTGTGCATGACTTACCAGCACTTTAGCCGAGCTGGCAATATTCATATTAGCCGTCAGGTTGCTGTTATCGCCCGCGACGTCCAGCGTGCCGCTCTGAATATTCAGCTCTCCGTTCCCCGTTAACGAACCTGCTGAAGTCCCCCCGCTGGCAAGAGTCAGACTGCCGCCGTTTAAGTTCAGCAGCGAATCGGCGCCGCCATTGAGCGTACCCACGGTCTGGCTGTGACCATTCATATCCAGTTCAGTCTCCGCCGCCAGACGCAGTTCACGGGTATTCCCCAACACGTTATCGTTATTCAACAAGAGCGTCCCGCTGCGCAGATCGGTAATACCGGTATAGTCGTTGTCTTTGTTAGAAAGCGATACGGTCTGACCTTTCTGGCTGCTGAATGCCAGGTCACCACTGCCGGTAATCTTTGCACTCAGGTCGGCGGCATTCTCGCTTTTACCGTTAGAGCTCAGCACCAGAGCATCGCTGTCGGTAGCGTGTAAATCAAGCTGGGTCAGGCCGTAACCGATATACAGACCGTCATTGTTTACCCCACTCGTCAGACGATAGTCGTAAGTGCCGACGGCCGCTTTTTGCCCATTCTGTTGAATATCACGTTGGGCGCTGCTGGAGAGGATTTGCCCATTTTTATCCTGCAATTGCAGATTGCCCGCATCGCCCAGAACTTCCGCACCTTGCGCATCAACCAGCTTAATGGCGCTGTTACCATCATCGACTTCAGTGAGCGATAACGCAGAGTCAATATCACGAGATACTGAGCGGACAACGTCACTGTCAGAAACCTGAATCACACCCTCGCCGCGCAAATCCAGCGTTTTACTCACGTTGACCGTCCCTTCTGTCATCTGTGCACCTGCTGTCAGGGCACCAAAATCAACGGTTCCGCCGGAGAATCCCAAAGTGCTAATGGAGTGAGCGCCCTTACCCACTGTTACCAGGCTTCCCTGACCCGCAGTGATCCCGCCTTTCTGCAGAAACTCAGCATTCTTTTCCAGATTAAATGTCGTGTTCTGGAACGCCAGTGAACCCTGGAACCAGTCTGTATAAGCAAACTCATCGAAGGAGAATTCGTGATTCCCCATGTTTATTTCAACAATGCCTCTACCTTCAAGATCGTTATCAAATACCCAATCTTTATTGGCATTGATTTGCAGTTTGCCATCAACATCCAGTTCTGCACGGCCGATGTTCTTGTCTTCAGAAATAACAGCGACAGCACCAGAAGCAACATCAATATATCCGTAGAATGAATTGTTATTGCCGGTCAACTCCACCGTCCCACTGTCGATACTTATTGTACCGTTGCCGGAGATCTTATTGGCAAAGGTCATGCTATCGTCAGCCTTCAGGTGTAATTTCCCGCGGTTGGTGATTTCTGCTGTACCTATATTTTGAGTGATCCCTAAAGCGCCATTTTGCTCAATTTTGACTTTACCGCTAAAGGCAGAGTTATCACCGGTTAAGTAAGTCGTGCCATTGAGCGCATTGATATAGCCCAGGCCCTCGCTGCCACTGACAATATCAGCGGAAATAGTCGCGTTTTTATCCGTGTGGTTTAAGGTGATTTTCTTCTCGGATGTCGAAGCCCACACAAACTCAATTTTTTCGGCATCAATAATCCCTGCCGCTTTCGCTGCACTTCCTTCCTGTGCACCTAACGCCAACTCCGAGTTGGTGCTTAAACTAATAGTAGGCGCCGAAATTTTACCACCTTCCGAGACTGCCAACGTTGTATCGGAGTTTTGATTATAATAGCCCAGGCTAATTTGCTTACTGGCATTAACTTCACCGCCGTTATTAACTGACAGATACTGATCACCACCGTAACTGCTGAAAACGCCCATAAAGAAGGTTTCAGAATTTACCTGGCTGCCTTCACCACTGACATTTCCCTGCGTATAAGTCAGACGACTGGTGCCCTTAACATGGATTTTGCCGCCGTTGGAGACATTGAAATAGCCGCGATCATGCCAGGAGCCGGAGTTTGAGTCATATAAATCATCAGCATACAACTCACTACCAGCATTGGAGACGTTCAGGAAACCCGTCCCTTTCAACAGTACGTCAAGCTGACCATTGATATACACTTTCCCTCCGGTGATATCCAATCCACCACCAGAATTGAGCGTGAAACGAGGACGGGAAGTGTCTGTTACGTTAATAACCAGATTAGCATTATCAGTCACCGTAATACGGTAATCGATGTTCTGATCGGCTTTGCCGTAATCAACAGTCTTATCCTGGTTCACGGTAAAATCACCAGAGAACGCCAGAGATGAATATAAACTTATCGCGCTAATTAAAACAGCCCGGGATTTTTTGCCTTTTATTTTGCTTCCCAGTTCAGAGCAGACGCTCCAACAGTTACGGGACCTGTTCCACTTTAGCCGATATATTTTATTCATCACAATCTCCAGCAATACATCCAAATAAAACCAAGATTGCATAAACAGCAACGTATAAAATGCCATCCCGGTTGCTGCTCATGGCATATATAAATTCAAAAAAATCGCATAACATTGATAACCACATACCTGGGTATGCAGTTCAGAGAGTAATAATAGATTAACTTACTACCGGACACCTATTTCAAATTAACAATCTTAACTTAATCCTTACATTAGCCCCCAGTCTCGAACATATGCGCATTATATGTATCTAAGAGCTCAAATCAACTCAAAATATAAACAAGAAGCAGGCATCACACCAATAATATATAACCAACGAAAGCGATAACTCTTATTAGGTATTTAATTATAAGAATTGTCTTATTAATAAATATATATGCGCATAAGACTGAATCCATTCAGCTTTCATTCATATAAAACCGTTAATTAATAGAATATAAGATTTACAAGTGACTAAGAGAAATTACAAGATATGAAGTTACAACTATATATAATATATGCATAAAATTCTACAGTGGTTCAATGATTCCCGTACCATATGCAGACATGGCGCAGTTTTATGCACGTCCTGGAACATCACACTATTCCCTGTGTGTCGATTGTCAGGTCAATAAACAGCTCAACGAACTTGTGCGTAATTACACCGAAACCGCCTTTCCCCCGTGCGATGCGTGCAAAACAGACTACGACGAGACGGCGGGCCGTATACGAACTGGAAGGCCTGCGCGTGGTGGAGGCATCAATTATGATTGGCGAGAAGCACGGCTGCGTATTTTGTGGTGAATAGAATACTGCTACGAGCTAAAAATTCAGTCGCGACTTGATTTGACTGTAGGCTTTGCAAGGTTGAGAGTTACCGTTTTGATACGGGACCGAATCCTGCTATAAAAACGTGAGGTAACTCTCATGTTACTCTCTCTCAGCAATCCTCAATAATCAGGTATACCGCTTTCACCGGGCCATGAACCCCGACGACTTTGATAAGCTCAATATCCGCCGTTGAACTAGGGCCGCTAATGATGTTAATGCAGGACGGCATACGTTCACCGGACTGCGCTTTCTGATGCAATTTTTCTGCGAGTTGAGCCACACGTGGCAGGATGGTGCTTTTACGCAGGATAAAAATTGAGGACTCAGGGAGCAAACTCAACGAGCGCCCACGCTCAGCAGCGGAAAAAAGCACCACGCCTCCCGATTCTGTTAAGCCATATTCAGCATACACTACGCCAACTTTAGCCTGCTCTGCCTGCGAGATATTCTCGGCACCTTTCAGCGGATCCCACACGGCGGCATTGCATTCCTGTTGTAAACGCTCACGGATCCCCAGCTCTTCCAGTCGCCTGTCACCGCTAATCACCACCGACTGCTCTCCCAGCTCTTTACACAGGCGTAATGCAGCATCCGCGGCCTGCGCCTCGCTGGTCAGTTCACAACGCGTCAACATAACATCGCTGGCAAACTGGATAAACGCGTCACAGCGCTGTTGCTGGTTAAGTTCAGTAAGACGCTCGTTTGCATAGTTGTTAAGCGGCACATCTTCCGTTTGCGGTTCGAGTCGCAGCGGGCGGCCCAGTGCCTGAGCAACGTTTTGCAAAAATTCGCTTCGATTATCCATTCTTTTTCTCCTGCGCCTGATGTTTCTTAAACCAACTACGGAAACTCTCGCCGTCAGCTTCAGGAAGATCGCGGGCTTCCATCCAGTTGCTAATCGCACCGATCCTGAGTGGTGTTTTGCCACCACTGATAAACCAGCTTGCCGCATGAGCGCCTGCCATCATTCCGACTTTCCACAATCCCGGATGGCTATTGGCATAAGCGAACATTTTGATCGCCCGTTGCTCTGCTTTTGCGGTGATCCCTTTTTCAGCCATCACCCGACGATGACGCAAAATCAGTTTTGACAGAGGAATACGCACCGGACACACGCTGTCACAGGCCGTGCATAAAGAGCAGGCGTAAGGTAAATCTTTAAAATCTTTATAGCCGCCAAGTAGCGGAGAAATCACCGCGCCGATTGGCCCTGGGTAAATTGAGCCGTATCCGTGACCTCCAATGTGGCGATATGCCGGACAAGTATTCATACAGGCTCCGCAACGAATACAGCGCAGCACATCCCGAAATTCAGAGGCCAGCACTTCAGAACGCCCGTTATCAACAATAACCAGATGAAACTCTTCAGGCCCGTCCACATGCCCCGCTTCGCGCGGCCCTGTCAGCCAGGTGTTGTATCCCGTCAAACGTGCGCCAACGGCACTACGCGCCAGCATGGTGATCAATACATCAACCTCGGCAAACGTGGGGGCAATACGCTCCATCCCCATCACCGCGATGTGCGTTTTAGGTAGCGTGGTACACATTCGCGCATTGCCTTCATTGGTCACCAGGCATACAGAACCGGTTTCTGCTACCGCGAAATTACAGCCGGTTATACCGATTTCGGCACTGAGGAAATCTTCACGGATCTTTTGACGAATAAATAAGGTCATCGCTTCAGGCGTCTCCGGGCCCTCATAGCCCAGACGTTCGTGTAGCACCCGGCGGATCTGGTGGCGATCTTTATGGATAGCCGGGACCACAACATGAGATGGCGGATCTTGATCCAACTGAAGAATGTATTCACCCAGATCGGTTTCAATCACCTGAATGCCAGCATCCTGCAACACATGATTGACGCCAATCTCTTCGGTCACCATCGATTTAGATTTCACCACCTTCCGGGCATTTTTGCGTTGGGCGACCTGTAAAATGTAGCGAGTAGCGTCTTCTTTGGTTTTTGCAAAATAGACGTGACCGCCGTTTTGCGTCACTTTTTCGGAGAGCTGGTACAGATAAGCGTCGAGATTACTCAGAACATGATCACGTATCTGGCTGGCACGATCGCGCCACTCCTCCCAGTGACCTAATTCATCGACCATTTTTTGCCGATTTGCTCCAATACGCTGCTGCGCGTTTGCCACCGCTTTGCGCATGATCGGATCTTCAATTTGCTGACGGATGCGTGTCTTGAACTCTGTATTACTGGTTTTGATCGACATCTTTATACCCTCAGCGGCTCATCAGCACTTCAGCAATATGCATCACTTTGACTTTCTGCCCTTCCCGTTGTAATCGCCCACTTATATTCAGCAAGCAACTAATGTCGGCACCAATTAAATACTCAGGACAGACCTCCATCAGGTGTGAAACCTTTTCTTTCACCATCTCGCCGGAAATTTCGGCCATTTTGACCGAGAATGTACCGCCAAACCCGCAGCAAGTATCCTGTTCGGCAAAGGGCAACAGCTCCAGTCCACGTACATTTTTTAGCAGCGTAAGTGGTTCATCCTTCACACCCAGCTTACGGGCCAGACTACAGGATGGATGATATACCGCCCTCCCTTGCAAGCTGGCGCCTACATCGACTACCCCTAATGTATTGACAATAAAAGAAGTGAGATCCTGCATACGTGCGGCGACCTTTTCTGCACGTGATGCCCATTCTGGTTCGTCAGCCAGATATGTTGGGTAACTTTTTACGGCGTAAGTGCAGGAACCGGCGGGAGAAATAATGGGATCGTCGTTATCTTCAAGTGCAGCGATCAGATTTTTCATTCCTGGGATCGCTTCTTTGATATAACCACTATTGATCGCAGGCTGACCGCAGCATCCCTGTTTCTCAGGAAAATTTACGCGACAGCCGAGTTTTTCCAGGAGCAGCACGGAGTCGCGTGCCATCCTTGATTTCAGGGCATCACCGATACAGGTAACAAAGAAATTTACATTCACAACCAATACTCCATTGCTTCATTTCTATTTATGCCTGATCGCAACCACTCCTTCCGGGTTATCAGACATCAATAAAAATGGCGGCTTTTTTATTGGGTAGCAGAATACAAATTCAAACTGATTTGTATGACAAATCAATAATCCATCATTGGATACCTGGATGCAATAGCTAATTTTATTTCTTTCGCCGTCGCTCACATTTTTATAATGATCGCCACTAACAACACGGAATCATGCATTCGATACAATAACGTATTGAATTTCATTGCATTTATCTTAAATGCCTATTTAAAGATACTCATTTGGTATCTATTAAAACAGTCCCCCAAATGAGTATAAATGAAATTATTAACAATAACTTCACAACCATTAATAACTGTAACTTTATCTTACTGAAGCGATTCAGTGTGTATTTTTACTTTTATAATGAGATCCCGCCTTCGGAAAATATATAATAACATCTGCTATAAGTTATATTTTCAGAGTGCGGGTCAGGTAGCATCCTGATAAGTCTAATTAGTTATGTATTTTTACGCCAAGACAGCCACGAACAAACTCAGGATTAAAATGTTTTACGGATTCGCCAACATACCCCAGATCAAGTGAGCTTATTTGCGCCATTTCTTTCTCTGTCAGTGAAAAATCCCAGATAGCGAAGTTCTCTTCAATACGATGCTGATGAGTCGATTTTGGAATAACAACCACTCCCCGTTGAATATTCCAGCGTAGAATTACCTGAGAAATCGATTTTTGGTGGGCATTTGCAATACCCTGAAGCAGGCTGTTTTCAAATGGTTTATGTCTTCCACCGCCTAATGGTGCCCATGCTTCAGGCTGCACGTTGTAGTACTTCATGGTTGCCAGCGCTTCTGGTTGGGCAAAATAGGGATGCAACTCAATCTGGTTGACCATTGGCTTAATTCTGACTGTTTCACAAAAGTTTGCCAGAACATGAGGATAGAAATTGGAAACCCCAATCGCTTTCAGTTTGCCCTCTTCATAGGCCTCTTCCAGTGCACGCCATGCACTGAAATAATCGCGCATTGCCTGGTGCAATAAATAGAGATCAAAGTATTCAAGTCCCGATTTTTTTAATGACGCTTCAATACCTGCTTTTGCCGTATCCTGATCAACCATGTCCTGCACCCACAGTTTAGACGTAATAAATAACTCCTCGCGGGTACAGAAACCTTCCGAAATGGCTTCACGAATAGCGTCGCCGACGGCGTCTTCATTACCATATACCGCTGCAGTGTCGATGAGTCGATAACCGGTTCGGATAGCATTCAACACTGATTGTTTACATACTTCTTTATCGGTAACCTGAAAAACACCAAATCCCATCATCGGCATTTTCAGATTGTTGCTTAATACGGAAAATTCCACTAGCAGTCCCTCCATTACGTATGAATCATTAGTCTACGTTAAAACATGACCGCAGATTAGTATGTGGATTTTGATATCACTTATGTAAAAATTTCATTAATAATAGGGGACTGTAATTTCTCTATTATGGGAAAAATGAAGCAGACACGATGAGATTGATGACAAGCACAAAATTGCCTGATGCGCTATGATTATCATGCCTACCAGAGAATCGCAATTTATTGAATTTGCGCTATTTTGTAGGCCGGATAAGTTCCGGCATACACAACAAGCATTTGTCAACAATCTGAGATACTGTCAGTCGCCTGGCCTCGGACCTTTCTGTTTTTGATACACTAATAGCCTTTGTCATACGAAAAATGTACGAAATGGCGAAGGGTAAATGGAGAATGTTATGATCAGGCAGAAGATTTTGCAGCAACTCCTGGAGTGGATTGAGTGCAATCTCGGTAACCCTATCTCAATCGAAGATATCGCACAGAAATCTGGCTACAGTAGACGCAATATCCAGCTCCTGTTCAGAAACTTCATGCATGTGCCGCTGGGAGAATACATTCGCAAACGAAGACTTTGCCGGGCAGCTATTCTTGTCCGACTCACAGCGAAATCTATGCTTGATATTGCACTATCTTTGCATTTTGATTCACAGCAGTCATTCAGTCGCGAATTTAAAAAGTTGTTCGGATGCTCTCCCCGAGAATACCGGCTCCGTGATTATTGGGATCTGGAAAATATCTTCCCTCCATTTTTAGCACGCCAACATACAAAAACTGATTGCACATTAATTCATTTCCCTGAAACACGTATTTTTGGCAATTCATTTAAGTATGATACTGAAATATCGAATAAATCACCGGATGAAGAAGTCAAATTGCGACGTCATCATTTAGCCAGGTGTATGAAGGATTTTAAGACGGATATCTATTTCGTCTCAACGTTTAAACCATCAACAAAGTCGGTCGATTTACTCACAGTTGAAACCTTTGCTGGTACGGTATGTGAATATGCTGACATGCCAAAAGAGTGGACAACGACCCGAGGACTTTATGCCTCTTTCCGTTATGAAGGAAACTGGGAACATTATCCTGACTGGGTGCGTAACATCTATCTGATAGAGTTGCCTGCCAGGGGGTTAGCCAGAGTGAACGGCAGCGATATTGAGCGCTTTTATTACAATGAAGATTTCGTAGAAAAGGATGGCAATGATGTTGTTTGCGAAATTTTTATCCCCGTTCGTCCGGTTTAGTTTGTCGCTATCTCTTATTGAGTTTTATCCTTGCCTGATACTATTTAATCAGTATCAGGCAAGGTATTCAGTGAATAATGGCGTTGAACATGTCAACACCATTATTCTTTATTAGATCGTAACTTTCATTCTATTCAAATTATGGCATCTCCTCCTCGCCCTTTTCAGTCTCTGCAGCAACGGCGTTAATTGTCACCTTCACAGGCTTCATTTCGTACCCGCCATACGTCAGTGCGTTGTATGTGAACGTATAGAGACCCGGCTTCTTGGTACTAAATGTACGCGTGATTTTCCCACCCGAGAAATGGTCAGCCTTCGACGGCAGGAATTGATAATCCTTCTCCGTCACTCCTTCTGGAGCCTCAATGTCGACCCACACATTCCCCCCAACAGGGTTATTTGCCGAGAACAGGGTAACCGTCATTGTTGCGGTCTGTACCCCATCCGCCACCAGAGAAGCTGTATCAGTTGAGGCCTCGAGTACCGCGTTTTTATCATCTGCGACGAATTTAGATTCGGCAGTTTTCGTCGATACCTGACCGTCGGCCTGACTCACTTTCGCCGTGAGTGTATATTTCGCTGCGACAGTGGTCGTGGCGGTGAAAATAGCCTGCCCTTGCTCATTAGTTTTCGCCGTCCCGTTGGGAGTCAGAACTAAATTTGCCGGGCTGGCAGTCAGCGTCACGTCGCTATCTTTCAACAAGTTGTTATTGGCATCAGTCACCGTAACTTTATACGTCTGTTTGGCATTGCCGTCCGCCAGTGCATAGTTGCCAATCACCTCAATCCCGGAGACGGTTGCGGTCGCCTTATCGGCCACAAACGTTATAGTCTGCGCATCCGAAGGCTGGTCATTTCCTGCCGACGCCGTGATCTCATAGGTTCCGGCAGTCACGGAAACCACTTTCAGTACCGCTTTACCCTCCTCGTTGGCGTTCACCATGATATTACCGTCTGCAAGCGGTTTGACGCCCCGAGGCAGATTAAAGACGACCACAGCGCCAGGCAGAAGGTTGCCGTATTGATCCTTAACCGTTGCCGTCAGCGTAAAGGCATCATTGTCGTTTGCCACTTTTGGCGTGCTGCCATCAACCTCCAGGGTCGCCTGACCGGTACTGAAATCCGCCTTGAATTTCACCGTAACCGTCTTCTGAGTATTATTCACTGAGGCCGCGATGCTGTGTTCCCCGGCAACCGTTGACATCAGCTCAATGTCGGCTTTACCTGCCGCATCGGTTGTTACCGTATTCCCCGTCTTGCTGGTCACACCTTTCGGCAGAGTCAGCGTCACATTTTGTCCCTGCAACGGGTTACCATAGGTGTCTACAACGGTCAGGGTTACCTGGTTAGTCGACTGTCCATTTGCCAGCTGGTTATCAACCTTCACCGTCATATCACGAATCTCAGCCTTAGATGCGTCACCAGCAACGTTCAGCACCAGTGGCTGAGCAACGGCATTTTGGCCATTCACTCGCGGCATCACAGACAACTGACCCGCGGCAGATCCCAGAGTTAAGGTCGCTACGTAGACCCCATTGCTTGTTTCTGTCCAGTCTCCTGCTGAAGGTCGCTCTGTCCCCGTGCTGGCGGCACCACTAAACTGCGGTGCATCTGGTTTCAGCCCGGTGACAAGGTTCCCGTACGCATCCTTCACGGTGAAGGTGAGTTTCGTCGTCGTTTTGACGGTCGGAGCCTCATTGTCAGCAACAAGCGTAGAGTTCGCTGATGACATCTCCCCCGCAACGACAGTCAACCGCGCAGCATCGGTGGCTGCTGGCTGACCGTTGAATAGCGGCATAACGAGAAGCTCACCTGTCTTTCCGCCTGTGGTCAGCGTAGCGACATAGGAACCATCGCCTTGCTCGGTCCAGTTGGATACAGTCGCCCCTTCAGACGCAGCACCCGTCAGGCTTGCCGACAGGGAAAGACCACTGATAGCGTTGCCATGCGCATCTTTTGCAATAAGCGTCACGGTTGTGCTTTCGCCTGCTTTTACGCGGTCTGCGGCTACAGAGACTGTCGACTGGCCTGAAGATAACGCATCAGCCACCACGGTCACTTTAGCCGCATTCGCTGCCGCGTTCTGCCCATTGAGCTTCGGCATAACCTCTAATTCACCCGCCGTAGTGCCGAGAGAAATCTGCGCAGTCCAGGTCCCGTCGCCATTATCCGTCCAGCCTGATGCCGTAGAACCAGCAGCTGCTGCGCCCGATAATGACGGTGCATCCGGATTGAGGCCAGTTACAGGGTTGTCATTGGCATCTTTTGCCGTCCAGATTGCCGTAACTGTACCGCCAACCACCGGTTTATCCGGATTCAGGGCGATGGTCGAATGTGCTGCATCAAGCGGCCCGGCGACAAACTTCAGCGTTTGTTGTAATGAGCCCAACTGATACTGCTCGCTAAAGGCACGCACAACAACGTTTCCGGCACGGGTCGAAGAAACCGTAGCGCTGTAAACGCCTGGTTTTATCTCCGAAATGGTACCAATGGTGACACCATTGGTATCCTGCGGAACAAATCGCAAGCGGCTGGCCTCTCCCGTCACCGGGTTACCATCAGTATCCACCGCGGTAAGCGTCAGCGTGTGGGATTGCTGACCATCAGCAACCACGTCTCCTGAGAGTTCATTCACGCTCAGAGTAGACTTCGACACATCCATCATCGTGGCGCGCAATTCTGCAGTGACGGTTTTGCTCATGCCATCAACGCTAACAGTAATCGTTGCCTCACCTGATTGCGTTCCGGTAGTAAAGACAGACTGATACACCCCAGCTTCAGTTTCGGTGAACTCACCCAGTGTTGGCTGTGCCTGTGATTTAGTGGCCTTCAGGGTACGAGTCACAATATTTCCAGCTGGCTTGAACGTCAGCTCAGTCTTGATCTGATCTTTCATGCCCGTGACTGGCTGCCCCTCGGCGTCGCGCAGAGAAAGCACCAGTGGCTTTTGCTCACTACCGTTAGCAAGCATTTGAATACGGCTTTGACCGTCAAGCGTTAACGCCGTGCGCTCGGCACTCATACCTGCTCCGGTAATGACCACCTCTGTCTGCACGCGTTTTGAGGCATTGCCTTTGTTATCGTAGGCAACCGCAGAAATCGCATAATAATTGTCTTTGCCTGCCTGGTAAGCCGGGAGCGTCACTTGCCACTGATTACCCTGCCCCGTAATTTTTCCGCCTGCGGCCAGCAAAGACGGCGCTTCCCATTGAACATTTTTCAGACCGTGAGTTGCTTTACTCACCACAAGCCCCAGGGAAACCGTCTGCCCGCCCTTACCTGCAATACGGTCAGGCAGAGCAATACGGATCACTTCAGATTTGCGATACTCAAGAACGATGTTGTTATTACGCTCAACCAGGTCATAGCGGCTGCCTGCCAGTACCCGACGCTCGCGAATGCTATCCGTATCGAGTTGTTTCGCCAAAGGTTCGCCAATTCGGTAGTTAACTTCCAGGCCAAAGCGAGTGTCATTCTCACCGCTCTTGCCCTGCTTATGCCCGGCGCTCAGTGTCAGAAGAGGCACTGGCGTATAGGTCACCTCGGCAGAAATAGCATGCGGGTCTTTCTGGCGCTTATCTTTACCAAACAGCCCGACTTCATCGCCATAATACTGTTCATACATCAGGCTTGCGCCAAGCTGCGGCCAGGCAGGTAAATAGCCCTCTGCGCGGATATCCCAACCATTCGCCGGGCGTTCCTGATAATCCTCAATATCCGGCGATTTTTTCCAGCCAGAAGCCCGAATATAACCATTGGCGCTCAGTTTCAAATAATCGCGCCAGTATTCCGCACCAACACCAATGCGGGTATGACTACGGGATAAATCATGGTCGATAAAGGTGTTCACCCCCGCCATCCAGTCATTTCCTGAAAAATGACGCCAGCCAAAACCAATATTTGACTGAGTACGATCGTCTGTACGATGTATTGCCCCCTGAGTGAACAACATATTTGTCGGCGTATCATAAATCGGATAAAGCATTTCCAGCGAAGAATCCTTCAGCGAGAAATCTTTATCGACATTCAGTTTGACGCGCGCTGTACCATATTTCCCGAGCCACTCCTGTATTTCCTGGTTAGCTTTAGCGGTGGCCATTCCGGTAATAAAGTTACGTGTCGCATCGCTATCTGGCTGACTGCTTAAAAATGTCCCGGCATTTGCGGCAAACGACGCGACATTTTTCTCCACATTATTATCAGCAGTTACCGTGGTATTTTCCATGCTCAGCCGTGGCTGAACCGCATTCTGCGCACGTGCCGCCATTACTGGCGTAAAGGTGACTGCGAGTGGAAAAAGAACTTGAACAGAGATATTTGCCCACGCCACGCAGCGGGCCAGAACTGAATAACGAAATCGTGGTTGTTTATGACCTGTTTTATAACGTGACATTGAGATAATTTCCTGATGAACGAATTAACGAACATAGGCAGACACAAATAATGGCGTCTGCTTGTCAGAAAAACCGGGGATTTCCCGGTTTCCTTTTCCGCAGAAAAGGAAATACCTTTATGTAAGAAAGTACACCGCCACCTAATATATCCAGTGCCTGTAGCCACTCATCAGGTGGTTGGGCGCGGGATTATATTTTTATTTATGGGTGAAAATTTAGCTTTTTGTGCAAGTCATTAAATAGATACCTAAGTTATATTTCTTACTCTGCGGACAGTGAATAATTCATTATTCAGAGTGAATAATAATGACCTGTCTTTAATTTACCACGATTGGCAATACGTCGAAGTAGGTATATACGCCAGGATAAACCAATATATTTTTTATGGATATTCATTTTCCTTCATCGGACTGTAAATTCCGGGGATATCGAACTTGCACTACTCATCTCAACACTCAAACAGATTTATGAATTTCGTTCATAACCCCTGACAAATCCTGCCGTCTAATCGAGCTCTTCCCTTTACGTTATGCTTCTCATGAACGATAACGGAAGGATAACACCATGCAAAAAGTAAAACTGAACAACGGTATTGAAATGCCCCTGCTGGGCTTTGGTGTATTTCAGATGACCGATGCCGCCGAATGCGAAAGAGCGGTCATTGACGCTATTAACACCGGTTATCGACTGATTGACACCGCCGCCTCCTATCAAAATGAAACCCAGGTCGGGAACGCACTGAAACAAAGCGGCATTGCGCGTAACGAGCTCTTTGTCACCACGAAACTCTGGTTGCAGGATACCAGTTACGAAGGGGCCAAAGCCCAGTTCGAACGCTCTCTGAATCGACTGCAACTTGATTACGTTGACCTGTATTTGATTCATCAGCCTTACGGTGATGTCCACGGTGCCTGGCGCGCCATGGAAGAACTGCAACAGGCAGGCAAGATCCGCGCTATTGGCGTCAGTAACTTCCATCCTGACCGACTGGCTGACCTTATCGCCTTTAATAAAGTCGTTCCGGCGGTAAACCAGATTGAAGTTAACCCCTTCAACCAGCAATTACAGGCCGTTCCGTGGATGCAAAGTCGTGGTATTCAGCCAGAAGCCTGGGCACCGTTTGCGGAAGGGAAAAATGGTCTGTTCCAGCATCCTGTTCTCACGGCAATTGGCGAGAAGTATGGCAAAAGCGTGGGCCAGGTTGTTCTGCGCTGGATCTACCAACGAGGCATTGTTTCACTAGCAAAATCAGTGCGAAAAGAACGCATGGAAGAGAACATCAACATTCTCGATTTTGAACTCAGCCCTGAAGATATGCTGCAAATTACCGCCCTGGATACCGCAACCAGCGCGTTCTTCTCTCACCGCGATCCCGCAATGGTGGAATGGCTGACAGGCCGCAAACTTGATGTTTAAGCCGCGATAAAAGAGGTATTCATTCAATGCAAAAACGTTATCTGGGTAAATCCGGACTCGAAGTCTCCGCCCTTGGGCTCGGTTGCATGGGCTTAAGCCACGGCTACGGCCCGGCGACCGATACCCGTCAGGCTATCGAACTTATTCGTGCTGCGGTTGAACGTGGCGTCACCTTCTTCGATACCGCCGAAGTGTATGGTCCGTATCTGAATGAAGAAGTGGTCGGCGAAGCCTTAAAACCGTTTCGTGACCGTGTGGTGATTGCCACTAAATTCGGTTTTACCTTCGGCGATGATAATAAGCAGCAGATTTTAAACAGCCGCCCGGAACATATCCGTGAAGCCGTTGAAGGCTCATTACGCCGCCTTAAGACAGATGTTATTGACCTTCTGTATCAACACCGTGTTGATCCGGATGTTCCTATTGAAGATGTTGCAGGAACGGTGAAAGACCTAATTGCAGAAGGTAAGGTCAAACATTTCGGCCTGTCTGAAGCGGGAGCACAAACCATTCGTCGTGCACATGCGGTACAACCTGTCACCGCCCTGCAAAGCGAATATTCCATGTGGTGGCGTGAGCCTGAACAGGAAATTCTGCCGTTGCTGGAGGAACTGGGGATTGGTTTTGTCCCCTTCAGCCCACTAGGTAAAGGTTTCCTGACGGGGTCGATTAAGCCAGGAGCCACTTTCGGCAAAGATGATTACCGCAGCACCGTACCGCGTTTCGCGGCACAAGCCATTGAAGCCAATGAAAAACTGGTCACCTTGTTAGGTGAACTGGCTGCGGAGAAAGGGGTAACATCTGCACAAATCGCACTGGCATGGCTGTTAGCACAAAAGCCGTGGATTGTTCCCATCCCTGGTACCACTAAACTGCACCGGCTGGAAGAAAACCTGGGTGCTGTCGACATTGTTCTTTCGCAGAAAGATACGCAGCAGATAACCGAGGCACTGGAAACAATTAAAATCGTCGGTGAACGTTACTCGCCTGAGCACCAGGCACGCGTAGGCCGTTAATGCCCAAACGGGTCCACAACAAAATGTGGACCCGTTACTCTGAATAGCGAAGTGCATCGATCAACAGCGCAAAAGCTGGCGGATGCTGCTTGCGGCTGGGGTAGTAAAGGTAATATCCCGGAAAAGTTGGACACCCCTCCTGCAACATATGAATAAGCTTGTCTGACTTTACATACTTCTGAACCATGTCTTCAGAGACAATCATGAAGGGGCTCATAGATGCAATTATTTTAGCCACATTACTGTTGATAATGATAATTGATATTATGGCTGTAGCGAAAACAAGCATTAATTATCAGAATATTTATTATGAAAACGCGTCCTCACGATGGTGTTATTCTTCTTACCGATATTCGCCCAGAAACATATCATCAATTTTCGAGCTTTACTCTTTTCTCCACCATAAAATCAATAAAAGCACGAACTTTAGAGGGCATTCTCACTCGCGAGGAAACATAAATATAAAATCCAGGAAATGAAACGGCCCAATCCTCAAGAATCGGCTGTAACTTGCCCGCATTGATATGTTCAGCGATTGCAAAATCCAGATGTTGAATGATACCCGTGCCATTCAGCGCCATTCGTATCATGCTTTCGTCATCATTAGAAATATACTTACCTGAAACCTCTATTTCGAACTCTTCATTATTCCCCGTGACATTAGAAAACTCCCATGCTGAGAGTGCACCGCTACTTTTATGCCGCAACCGAAGGCAATTATGGTTACTCAGTTCCTGAGGCGTTTCAGGAATACCGTGTTCTCTTAAATAATCTGGCGATGCCACGGTAACCAGTTTAATAAGCGGAGAAACAGGAACGGCAGTCATATGCTCATCCAGTCCTTGCTCAAGGCGTATGCCCACATCACAGCCGTCCGCAATAATGTTAGATAAACCGTCATCCATAATGAGTTCTATCTTCGTTTTGGGGTAACGAGTAAGAAACTCGCCAATATGAGGCTCAACAAGCATCCTTGCTGCAACACGGGAGGAATTTATTCTCAACAGGCCAGTAGGTTCAAGTTGGGTATCACCGACATCTTTCAAAGCATCATCAATTTGCCCCAAAGCCGACACCAGCACTTCATACAGACGCTGGCCTTCCTCGGTAAGCGACATATTGCGAGTCGTACGGTATATCAGCTTGGTGTTAAGACGTTCCTCAAGAGATTTTAAATTCTGGGACAATGCGGCCCGAGTAATACCCATTTCAGAGGCTGCTCTGGAGAAACTTCCGGCGCGAACAATCAGCGCAAACCAGGCAAGAGAAGGCAAAATTGAAGGCTCTATTTTCATCATTGTAAACCTTAACTTAACACTGTGATAGATATTAGACCATTGAAGATAACTAATACAAGTCATACTATTACGCCGTTCGCGATAAGAACACGAATGCCAGTTGCGGATAATAGAAATGATATTTAAATCTATTTAGGCAAATCCCCGGAGCTTGAAATGAAAACTGTTTCGATAAAACACACTTACTGGGATATAGCTGCTGATATCTATTTCCCTGACGATTTTAATAGTGAAAAAAAGTATCCTGCCATTATTAGCGCCCATCCAATTGGAAGCTGCAAAGAACAGACATCGGGTAGCGTGTATGGTGCCGCCCTGGCAAAAGCTGGCTTTATCGTCATTGCTTTTGATGCCAGTTTTCAGGGAAGCAGCGGTGGAGAACCGCGTTATCTGGAAGATCCAACAATGCGAGTAAAAGACTTCAGCATTGTCGTTGATTACCTTACCACCTTACCTTACGTTGATGCCGGGCGTATTGGCGTCCTGGGTATTTGTGGTGGAGGTGGATATGCCATTAATGCCGCAATGACAGAACGTCGAATTAAAGCTATTGGTACTGTCACGGGTGCAAACTACGGGCGTCTTATGCGTGAGGGATTTACAGCGTTTAATCCTATCGGAGCACTCGAAGCAATGGCGCAACAAAGAACAGACGAAGCTAACGGCGCAAAACTTCGCGTAGATGATTTACTCCCTTCTTCTCCGGATGCAGCTCTTGAAGCGGGATTAACAGAAATAGACCTTTTTGAAGCCACAGAATATTATCGTTCGCCACGAGGCTGTGCGCCTAATGGGGTAAATCGTTCGCTATTTTCACATCAGACTGTTGCAGTGGGCTGGGATGCTTTTCATCTTGCAGAAGTCCTGTTAACTCAACCACTAATGGTTGTAGTGGGCGATAGAGTGGGCGCTTTTGGTGCCTATCGTGACGGCTGCGAAATTATTGGCCGCGCTGCTTCAAAACATAAAGAGCTGGTCGTGGTTGAAGGTTATTCACATTACGACCTGTATGATAAGCCAGAACCTGTGAAACAGGCGCTCGATAAATTAATTCCTTTTTATAAAACACATTTATAAAAATGCTGCAGGGAGATTCATTATCTCCCTGACATTTATCCTTTATTGACGACACGACAATAATAAAATCACTCAAAAAGAAATTTTATCAAAGAAACAAAAGCATAAAAAAAACAGCAACTCAACTTATTAAGATTATAAGCAACTCTTTGAAGTAATTATAAATAAAATCAAACCAGAAATCGTGGTTCCAAAGCTGGCAACAACTCACCAGTTAAAATATACGCATCAAAATCAGATAAACATTTGAGGTATTGTTATGACAAATAAACACCCATCATTGTTTTCTCCTTTTATGCTGACAGAAAAAATAAAGCTACGTAATCGTATCGTTATGGCGCCTATGACGACCTGGTCAGCGAATCCTGATGGAACCATCTCTGAGCAAGAACTCGAATTTTATAAGCGTCGCTCACAAAATGTTGGTTTAGTAATAACAGGATGTACCTATGTCACACCAAGCGGCATTGGGTTTACTCATGAATTTGCCGCGTATGACGACCGTTTCATTAACAGCCTTGAAAAGTTAGCGACTGCTGCCAAAAGTGGCGGTGCTCCGGCTATTTTGCAGATTTTCCACGCCGGTAATAAAGCCATCCCGGAGCTTGTGCCGAATAACGATGTTATTAGTGCCAGCGCATCAAGCGTAAAATCTGGTGACTTTATGAAGAGAGTAGTACAAAGCAGGGAAATGACTGAAAACGAAATTCAGGAAACCATTAGAGCATTCGGAGATGTCACAAAAAGGGCGATTAAAGCAGGTTTTGATGGCGTTGAACTTCATGGCGCGCACGGATTCCTTCTGCAGAATTTCTTCTCCCCTCTATTTAACCAGCGTAATGACCGATGGGGAGGAGATCTCGAAGGACGTATGCGCTTCCCGCTGGCCGTATTACAGGAAGTAAAAAATGTCGTCTATGAATATGCGACAAAGCCCTTTGCCATCGGTTACAGAATATCTCCTGAAGAATCTGCGCCAGGGGGGCTGCGGATAGAGGATACTTATAAACTCCTTGATCGGCTCATTTCATCCGGTATTTCGTATATACATACCTCACTGGTCAGTGTTAACGATAGCTACCCTGTAGAATCGCCAAATGGCCCCCGAACCATTGAGCTGATTTTAAATCATATTGCAGGCAGAGTGCCGGTAATCGCCGCAGGTAAAATACGCACACCTTCTCAGGCTCAAGAAGCAATTTCCGCTGGCCTGCCACTTGTTGCGATCGGCAAAGGGCTGGTGATAAACCCAGAATGGGTGGCTTTAGCTGAATCAGGAAAAAGTCATGAAATTCAAACAACCCTTAATCCACAACTCGTTCCTGAATTAACCATTCCGGATAAACTATGGGATCAAATTCAGGCATCGAAAGGAACTGGCTGGTTTCCGTTAATGGATTAAATATCTATTTTCTGCTTAGAGAGGTGATTATCACTAATTCACCCAGTAGTAAAACGATTGAACAAATTCGAACTCCATATAGGACTCCAATTTCTTTTTGATAATTAATCACTCAACCGCAGCACGTTCTTACATATGGCGTGCCTGCGGTGTAATTCGGTAATGACTATGCTATGGTGAAACGCTGTGGTCGGCGAGTCTGCTGTTTAATAGAACTCCATATGTATTCCAGATCACCAGTATCGATATCTACAGCTCAGTTCACCCCGTAGGCCTGATAAGTCGCGTCAGCGGCGCATCAGGCATCGGTTGTCGGATGCGACGCGTCTTATCCGACCTTGTATAACATCCTGAGAGCTGCGGCACTCTGAAGAGATGCAGTGCGCTCACTCTGCGCCTGCGAACGCCAGGATAAGGCCGCTCGGGAGAACAGACTCATCCCCGGAGCTGATTTCAGGTGGCGTATATCGATGATTTTGGTGCAATAAATAACAGTTGATGTAATACATCTATTCAAATTTGTGATACATCTCAAAAAACTGGTTGACCAAACTCGTTATTTATATAGGGACGCTTACGAAGCGCACTATTTTTTAAAGCGAGGAACTACAAATGAAAGAGAATAATATACAGAGAATCAGTAATAAACTGATCAATATCGTTGTTTTTGTTGCCGTTGTAGAGTACGCCTATTTGTTCCTCCACTTCTATTAATAACGTCATAAAACAATTTACTTTAGTGATATTTAAAATAAACATCCTTTCACTGTTTTTCACGCTATTCAGCGGAGTAAGAAAAGTGTTGATTATGAATTAGACAGTTTAACAATATCTGTCTGATTGGCAATCATCTGTGATTAATGCTGGCCTATTCATTACGCCAGCATTAACCTCTTATTTCTTCGGACTGAACAATGCTAAACATCATGAATCTTGCTATGCAAAACAGAAGGATATATAAATTTTGCTCTCGATTTATTTAATAAAACGTGAATATAAACGTTATCCTTCAGTTTGCAGACGCGGTGGGTCTGATGGTAATTTCGGTTGTATCAACGCTTTCGGGAGATTCAATAATATGCCTTACAGCACGGGCAATATCCACGGGTTGAAGTGCAACAGAACGGTAGGCGTCCATTGCCTTCATGGTTTCCACATGGGTAATGGTGGAAGCCAGTTCACTTTCGACAACGCCAGGATTTACGCAGGTCACGCGGATTTTCGAGCTTTCCTGCCGTAAGCCATCAGAAATAGCCCGTACTGCAAATTTTGATGCACAATAGACTGCGCCCGTGGGCACAACTGAAAGGGCACCAATAGAACCAAGATTGATTATCTGACCGGAGCCCTGCGCTTCCATCACCGGAAGTACAGCGCCAATTCCCCAGAGTACCCCCTTGATATTCACATCAATAGTGAGCTCCCATTCATCCTGTTTTCCTGCTGCAAGCGGTGAAAGCGGCATAACGCCCGCATTATTGATAAGAACATCAACTCGCCCCCAGCTATCCAGCGCTGCTTGCACGAAATCTGCCATGGACTGTCGGTCTGTGACATCCAACTCCCGCGCTTTAGCAATTCCTCCTGCGCGGCAGATTTCTGTTGCAATGGCATCGATACGCTCAAGCCTGCGTGCTCCCAGTAAAACCTTCGCGCCTGTCGTTCCCAGCTCTCTGGCAATACCTTCCCCAATACCACTTGATGCGCCGGTGATTAATATGACCTTATCCATTACGTTCTCCTTCAAATGTGTTCGGAGAGAGAATAGAACTTTATGATTGGTTCCAGTATCCTGCTTTCAATGTACTCAGTGGTTAGCGGCATTAAACAATGAAAATCGATCTTAATCTTTTACCCATTTTTATCGCGGTAGCAGAAGAGAGTAATTTCAGTAAAGCCGCTGCACGGCTTGGCGTTACCCGTTCAGCGGTCAGTCAGGGAATAAGACGCCTTGAGGATGCATTCGGGACAATGCTTGTAATGCGGACCACGCGCTCAGTTAATTTGACGGAAGCGGGAGAACGGCTGCATAAATCGCTGTCATTACCTTTATCCGGTATTGAGACAGCGTTCGAAGAGATGGTTTCTGACCATGTGCCACGTGGACTTCTCAGAATCGCGGTGACGTCGATAGCTGAAGAATTTCTTTCAGGTCCGCTAATCGCTTCGTTTGCAGCGGCCAATCCAGCCGTTACGCTTGATATTGTTGTCACGGATGAGGAATTCGATATCGTGGCCGCAGGTTACGATGCTGGCGTAAGGCTCGGAGAGGTCATTGAAAAAGACATGATTGCTGTGCCCCTTACCGGCAGGCAGCGTGAAATGGTCGTTGCCTCTCCCTCCTATCTCGCAGCCAACAGCACACCTGTTCATCCGCGTGAACTTGTGAATCATAAGTGTATCGGCTGGCGTCAATCCCCGGAGGTTGCGCCTTATCGCTGGCCATTTGAAGAAAACGGGAGAGCTTTCGACCTTGCGATTGAACCGCAGATTACGACTAATGATCTGCGTCTGATGTTGAGGCTGGCTCTTGCCGGCGGAGGAATAACAATTGCCACTCAGGAAACCTTCAGGCCATATATTGAAAGCGGTAAGCTTGTATCTCTGTTTGATGACTTTCTTCCACAATTTCCGGGCTTCTATCTGTATTTCCCACAGCGTCGCAATATTGCACCAAAGCTCCGCGCCCTGATTGACCACGTCAAAGAATGGCGGCAGCAATTGGCTTAAATATCTGCACCTGCATTGCCTGATGTCAGAACAGTATTTTGATGAATTGCCGGGGTTGCAATGGCACAAATACGGCACAGGAGGAGAACGTGGTTTACTTAAATGTGAGGTAACTTATTGATTTAAATGGTGCCGATAATAGGAACCAATAATAGCACCAATCAATTGATATCATTGGTATTTATAATATAAATTTATAGAGATGCCCCCTAAAATGCCCCCTCTAACTCTTTCTCTTCACGAAACCATTAGACGTGTTCTTTGAGATAAATTGCTCAAATTTTGTCAAGGCTACGGAAAGTGTAGCCATAGAATAATCTAAAGTGAGTGACTTGAACAATATGTTGCTAATGAGCATAATTATTAGTAACCAGCATCCTTAACATCTGTTTCAATATCCTTAACTTGTTTAGCTATTCTTTTATTGAAATTATACTCAATTTCTTCATCCGTTAGATTTTCAGTGCTTTTATTAAAATAATGATTTAATACATATATTTTTTGTTCTAAATTATATTTATCAAAATTAGGAACGTATTTGGTCTCGCGTCTTTTATGTTTAATTTGATAGTGAGCTCGTACAAATGACTTTAATTGCAAGCTAACATTATATCGTTTACAGAGTCTAGCAATGAAATCATCTAGAGAATGAAGCAACGTTATATCATTAATTTCTGAAAAAAAGTACAACCATCCCTTTGATTTTGATTGAAATACACAACCAGTAATCCTCAGATTTACACGCCATGTTAAAAACTCCTGACTTTTAAAGCTGGAGTGTTTGAATCCTGTAAATATCGATAATAGCGATTGTCGCAAGTTATCAACAGAACCATCACGTGCTGAAACCTTACCTCCCTCGCTAAAATAATATCCCAAGTAACCAAACTTACTTTCACTTAATAAACCCATACTCGATTTCTCTGGGTTCTTAATAGGATCATAAATTTTTAGCCCTAGCCTTCTGAACTTTACAAGAACACTTTCTATCAAAGATTCAGCCCTATCTGAACGGCAAAAAATCATTAGGTCGTCAACATATCGAAAGTATGATATATCTTCTCTTGATGTAAAGTGTTTATCAATATTCATCAAATATATTGCTGCTAATATATTTGAAATTGATAATCCTTGAGGCACACCACATTCATTAGGTTTATCACTTGCATTAGGCTTAGAAACCGTTGGTGAGCTAATGGCTTTACTTATTAGCGATAATACCTTTTCATCTCTAATTTTTGCCCTAAGCCTCGATATTAACTTGTTATGTCGTATTGATGGATAAAAATTCGCCACATCAAACTTCATAAAATAATCATACTGCTCACTCAAAATAATATTATTAACTTTAACCACCATATCCTGTGGCAATTCAAAACTTAAATCAGATGCGTAAACCTCTTGCAAGAAATCACAAATAGCTCTTAAGGCTATTCGGTCCCTGATTGTAGGTATTGAAATTTCTCTTGGGGCCTTTCCTTTACCTTTACTTATAAGTTTTAGTTTGTATTTATTGAAGCGATAGGTACCAGCCAAACACTTTCTTCTAATTGTTTCTATTTCGTCATCATGAAAGCGCCAAAAGACTTCATGAGACATATTATCAATACCTGTTGCCGAAGATAACAAAACAACTTCTTTGTAAATTCTTTTCAAATTAGACAATTGAAAATGCTTGAGGAATATATCATATGCACTCATTAGACAGCTCTCAATGAAAACAAAATAACAAAAGGAAAAAGAAACAAAAATAGAAACAATGATACATTACGAAGAAAAAGCATAGTTATCATGAAGAAATGGATAAAAGTAGGCTTTTTCGTTAAAAGACTTTTATTATTCGTATTAAAATATTCATCCACTATGGCTTTCGCAAAATCTTTTTCTAAATGGTTTTCTGACGAACCTAGCACTGCTTGGTACTCTTTATCCAACTCAGCAGAATTTGTAGGGGAAAGTGATGCTGTATGTATTACACTTAGTCGTTCATAACACTGTTTAATTAATAATGCACGCCCTTTGAAATTCATATTATTGATAAACAGAGTTAACACTAAAATTAACACTGACAAAGAAACCATTATCGCTGCTTCTTCTACTTTTTGAGCAGGTTTTACTAAGGTATAAATAGAATAACACACCAAAAAAGTTGAATACCAAAGCAAAAGAAATTGAGAATAATAATCAAGATTAAGAAGGCGGCGCTCAGCTTTTATTTTTGCTTTTCTTGTCCACCAAATTTTATCAGATAAATCGCTCATCAAATTATCCCTAATTAATGTGAGGCGCCGAAGGTAGTAATAAGTAACGCCTGTAAACAGACTAGTCAGACTAGAGGCAAAGCCTCCCAAAATTAGTTGCACCCATTTGGTATGGATGATCGCAGGTGAATCACCCACGATACGCCTCAGTAAAAATGTACTACTTTTCATAACAAAAAAAAACTTAAAACGACAAAAATCGCACTACACCGCACCTGCCTGCGGTTTTCATATCACTAAAATTTTTCAGTTGTGACTTTTTACAAACGATATTGTCAGCCCGCGCCCGTTCTGGGGATGCTCTGCGAGACAGGAACTGAAAAGAATGAAAAGAAATTCAGCTTTTTTCAGTTCTACTGTCCGTCGCATTTGTGACCTGAATACGCAACACTATGATATTAAATGGATAATTTATTTTAGGTGTGTGATTTTATGAAGGTTTGTGAAATATGAAAAACATAACCAGTTGAAAAATAATAATTTTATATCCGTATAAACTGAAATCCTGTGTTCAGGTTCCGGGAACGGATCGGCCATTCCCGACACATACTTTACCCATTCTTATGCGCAGTCAGCAGCAACTTTAAAGGAGCCTGTCCATCATTCTGTGTAAATGCCTTTCTCAGAAGTGACCGTCAAGGCGGTCACCGAACTCGATAATAAAGCGACTCATGGCTATCCGCCAGTCCTGAAGTGGCATCGTCCATTTCTGTGTGGCTGGCTGGATAGCCAGCCACACCACTTTTTTCACCGATTCATCTGTCGGGAACACTTTCCGTTTCTTTATCGCATGTCTGATGACGCTATTCAGCGATTCGATTGCGTTAGTGGTGTAGATAACCTTGCGGATCGCCTCCGGGTACACGAAGAAGGTGGCAACATTCGGTCATTTTGCCCGCCAGCTGCGACTTATCTGCGGGTACCGTGCACCCCATTCCTTCCCGAACGCATCCAGCGCCTGCAACGCGCCTTCTTCCGTGGCTGCGCGGTAAACCTGTTTCAGGTCACGGGTTACCGCTTTATAGTCTTTCCACGCCACGAACCGCAGGCTGTTGCGTACCATGTGTACTATGCACAACTGGATCTGCGTCTCCGGGTAGACGGCATTAATCGCTTCCGGGAAGCCTTTCAGGCCGTCCACACAGGCGATAAGGATATCGTTCAGGCCGCGATTTTTCAGTTCCGTCAGTACATTCAGCCAGAACTTTGCACCTTCATTTTCGGCCAGCCACATACCCAGCAGCTCTTTCTGACCATCAAGGTTATTACCCAGAGCCAGGAACACCGCTTTGTTGATAACCCGGCTGTCCTGCCGTACTTTCAGGACAATACAGTCAAGATAAACAATGGGATAAATCGCATCCAGAGGACGGTTTTGCCATTCTACAACCTGGTCGATTACGGCATCGGTGACTTTCGATATCAGCGCCGGAGAGACGTCTGCATCGTACATTTCTTTGAAGGCTGAG
>NZ_VATQ01000017.1:0-101157 GCF_005781135.1 Escherichia sp. E3659
AAGTGAGATATCCGTCAGATAACAGCAATTAGGAAAATATTTATATCACCATGATAAATATGTGATTTATTTTGAAGTAACAAACCATCAACATTTTCTGCTCTTTTTCCCATCACCAGGCCATACTGATATTTTTCCTCGCACAAAGGACTCGGCATGAAACTCGTCGGTAGCTACACCAGCCCGTTTGTACGCAAACTTTCTATTCTGTTGTTAGAAAAGGGCATAACTTTCGAATTTATTAATGAACTGCCCTATAACGCGGACAATGGCGTGGCGCAATTTAACCCGTTAGGGAAAGTGCCGGTGCTGGTGACCGAAGATGGCGAATGCTGGTTTGATTCGCCGATCATCGCTGAATATATTGAATTAATGAATGTCGCTCCGGCGATGTTGCCGCGCGATCCGCTGGAGTCGTTGCGGGTGCGCAAAATTGAGGCGCTGGCCGACGGCATTATGGATGCCGGGCTGGTGTCGGTGCGTGAACAGGCGCGTCCGGCGGCGCAGCAGTCTGAAGATGAATTGTTACGCCAGCGGGAGAAAATCAACCGCAGCCTGGATGTGCTGGAAGGATATCTGGTCGATGGCACGCTCAAAACCGATACGGTCAATCTGGCGACTATCGCCATTGCCTGTGCCGTTGGATATCTCAATTTCCGCCGCGTTGCGCCGGGCTGGTGTGTGGACCGCCCACACTTAGTCAAACTGGTCGAGAATCTCTTTAGCCGCGAAAGCTTCGCTCGCACCGAACCGCCAAAGGCTTGATGCGCGATATGTCCTCCTGACGCTTCTCACGTTACAATCCGTGGTTATGTTAAACGCCCTTCTCCGTGCGAGAGGGCCTTGATGAGCCTGGTTTCCTATGACAACCGAAACGCGTTCCCTCTATAGTCAGCTTCCAGCTATCGATCGCTTATTGCGTGATAGTTCTTTCCTTTCTTTGCGTGATACTTATGGCCATACCCGTGTCGTGGAGCTGCTGCGTCAGATGCTCGACGAAGCGCGGGAAATGATTCGTGACAGCCAGTCGCTGCCTGCATGGTGTGAAAACTGGGCGCAAGAGGTTGATGCTCGTCTGGCGAAAGAGGCGCAGAGCGCGCTGCGTCCGGTGATCAACCTGACGGGAACCGTGCTGCATACGAACCTTGGGCGGGCATTGCAGGCGGAAGCGGCGGTTGAGGCTGTTACGCAAGTTATGCGTTTGCCGGTGACGCTGGAATATGATCTGGATGACGCCGGACGCGGGCATCGCGATCGTGCGCTGGCGCAGTTGTTATGTCGCATCACCGGCGCAGAAGATGCCTGTATCGTCAATAACAATGCGGCGGCGGTGCTGCTGATGTTGGCAGCAACTGCCAGTGGTAAAGAAGTGGTGGTTTCTCGCGGCGAACTGGTGGAGATTGGCGGCGCGTTTCGTATTCCTGACGTCATGCGCCAGGCGGGCTGCACCCTACACGAAGTGGGGACCACCAACCGCACGCACGCGAATGATTATCGTCAGGCAGTGAATGAAAATACCGCGCTGCTGATGAAGGTGCATACCAGTAACTACAGCATTCAAGGGTTCACCAAAGCGATAGATGAAGCGGAACTGGTGGCGCTCGGCAAAGAACTGGATGTTCCCGTGGTGACTGATTTAGGCAGTGGTTCGCTGGTGGATCTCAGTCAGTATGGTTTGCCAAAAGAGCCGATGCCGCAGGAGTTGATTGCGGCGGGCGTCAGCCTGGTGAGCTTCTCCGGCGACAAGCTGTTAGGCGGGCCGCAGGCAGGGATTATCGTTGGTAAAAAAGAGATGATCGCGCGTTTGCAGAGTCACCCGCTGAAACGTGCATTACGTGCAGATAAAATGACTCTCGCGGCGCTGGAAGCCACGTTGCGTCTTTATTTACACCCTGAAGCACTGAGTGAAAAATTACCGACCCTGCGTCTGCTTACCCGCAGCGCAGAGGTCATTCAAATCCAGGCGCAACGGTTACAGGCACCCCTTGCCGCTCACTATGGCGCGGAGTTTGCGGTACAGGTTATGCCATGCCTTTCGCAGATTGGCAGTGGTTCGCTGCCGGTGGATCGTCTGCCGAGCGCGGCATTGACGTTTACGCCTCATGACGGACGCGGTAGCCACCTTGAGTCATTAGCTGCTCGCTGGCGTGAATTGCCGATTCCGGTGATTGGTCGCATTTACGACGGGCGTCTGTGGCTGGACCTACGCTGCCTCGAAGATGAGCAACGGTTTTTGGAGATGTTGTTGAAATGATTATTGCGACTGCCGGACACGTTGACCACGGCAAAACGACGTTATTACAGGCGATTACGGGCGTAAATGCCGACCGTCTGCCGGAAGAAAAAAAGCGCGGCATGACCATCGATCTCGGCTATGCCTACTGGCCGCAGCCGGATGGTCGCGTGCCTGGTTTTATCGACGTACCCGGTCATGAAAAGTTTCTTTCCAACATGCTGGCGGGCGTTGGTGGTATCGATCACGCGCTGTTGGTGGTGGCGTGCGATGACGGCGTGATGGCACAGACCCGTGAACATCTGGCGATTTTGCAGCTGACCGGTAACCCGATGCTGACAGTGGCGCTGACCAAAGCCGATCGCGTGGACGAAGCGCGTGTTGATGAGGTTGAACGCCAGGTAAAGGAGGTGCTGCGGGAATACGGTTTTGCTGAGGCAAAACTGTTTATCACCGCAGCGACCGAAGGACGGGGAATTGATGCCCTGCGCGAGCATCTGCTTCAGTTACCAGAACGTGAACACGCCAGCCAACATAGTTTCCGACTCGCTATCGACCGCGCATTTACCGTAAAAGGTGCCGGGCTGGTGGTCACCGGTACGGCGTTAAGCGGGGAAGTGAAGGTAGGCGATTCACTATGGCTGACTGGTGTAAATAAACCGATGCGCGTGCGTGCGCTGCATGCGCAAAACCAGCCAACTGAAACCGCCCATGCCGGGCAGCGTATTGCGCTTAACATCGCTGGTGATGCGGAAAAAGAACAGATTAACCGTGGCGACTGGCTGCTTGCCGATGTGCCGCCAGAGCCGTTCACACGAGTGATTGTCGAGTTACAAACCCATACGCCGCTGACCCAGTGGCAGCCGCTGCATATTCACCACGCCGCCAGCCACGTTACGGGACGCGTTTCGCTGCTGGAAGATAACCTTGCCGAACTGGTGTTCGACACGCCGCTGTGGCTGGCGGATAACGATCGCCTGGTGCTGCGCGATATCTCTGCCCGCAACACGTTGGCGGGGGCGCGCGTGGTGATGCTTAACCCGCCGCGTCGCGGTAAACGTAAGCCGGAATATCTGCAATGGCTGGCGTCACTGGCACGCACACAAAGCGATGCCGACGCACTGACCGTTCATCTGGAGCGCGGTGCGGTTAACCTTGCCGATTTCGCCTGGGCGCGTCAGCTCAATGGTGAAGGGATGCGCGAATTACTGCAACAGCCGGGCTATATTCAGGCTGGTTACAGTTTGTTGAACGCTCCAGTTGCCGCCCGCTGGCAACGTAAAATTCTCGACACATTAGCAACTTATCATGAGCAACATCGCGATGAACCTGGTCCGGGACGTGAGCGTCTGCGGCGCATGGCATTGCCGATGGAAGATGAAGCACTGGTGCTGTTGCTGATTGAAAAGATGCGCGAAAGCGGTGACATTCACAGCCATCATGGTTGGCTGCATCTGCCGGATCACAAAGCGGGATTTAGCGAAGAGCAGCAAGCAATCTGGCAAAAAGTGGAACCGCTGTTTGGCAACGAGCCGTGGTGGGTGCGTGACCTGGCAAAAGAGACGGGAACTGACGAACAGGCAATGCGCCTGACACTACGGCAGGCGGCGCAGCAGGGGATAATTACGGCGATCGTTAAAGATCGTTATTACCGTAACGATCGGATTGTCGAGTTTGCCAACATGATCCGCGATCTCGATCAGGAGTGTGGCTCGACCTGTGCGGCGGATTTCCGCGATCGTTTAGGTGTTGGTCGAAAACTGGCAATTCAAATTCTGGAATATTTTGACCGCATTGGTTTTACGCGTCGTCGGGGAAATGATCATCTATTGCGTGACGCATTATTATTTCCGGAAAAATAAGGAAATGATTAATTAAGTTTTAAAATAAATTAATACAAAATTCTTATGAATTTAAAAAAGCACATTGTTTAATGAATACAATGTGCTTTTTATTAGATTAATTTTGCTAAACAATAATACTGATCATATTTTCGAATGAAAATCCTCAGTAAGCTGCCCGCCCTTTTTTACACTTTCAGGAGTGTGTTATGGCAGCTTCAACCTTTTTTATTCCTTCTGTGAATGTCATCGGCGCTGATTCATTGGCTGATGCAATGAATATGATGGCAGAATATGGGTTTCGCCGTACATTGATTGTCACTGACAGTATGTTAACGAAATTAGGTATGGCGGGCGATGTGCAAAAAGCACTGGAAGAACGCAATATTTTTAGCGTTATTTATGATGGCACCCAACCTAACCCCACCACGGAAAACGTCGCCGCAGGTTTGAAATTACTTAAAGAAAATAATTGCGATAGCGTGATTTCCTTAGGCGGTGGTTCTCCACACGACTGCGCAAAAGGTATTGCGCTGGTGGCAGCCAATGGCGGCGATATTCGCGATTACGAAGGCGTTGACCGCTCTGCAAAACCGCAGCTGCCGATGATCGCCATCAATACCACGGCGGGTACGGCCTCTGAAATGACCCGTTTCTGCATCATCACTGACGAAGCGCGTCACATCAAAATGGCGATTGTGGATAAACATGTAACTCCGCTGCTTTCTGTCAATGACTCCTCTCTGATGGTCGGTATGCCGAAGTCACTGACCGCCGCAACGGGTATGGATGCCTTAACGCACGCTATCGAAGCGTATGTTTCTATTGCCGCCACGCCGATCACTGACGCTTGTGCACTGAAAGCCGTGACCATGATTGCCGAAAACCTGCCGTTAGCCGTTGAAGATGGCAGTAATGCGAAAGCGCGTGAAGCAATGGCTTATGCCCAGTTCCTCGCCGGTATGGCGTTCAATAATGCTTCTCTGGGTTATGTTCATGCGATGGCGCACCAGCTGGGCGGTTTCTACAACCTGCCACACGGTGTATGTAACGCCGTTCTGCTGCCGCACGTTCAGGTATTCAATAGCAAAGTCGCTGCTGCACGTCTGCGTGACTGCGCCGCTGCAATGGGCGTGAACGTGACAGGTAAAAACGACGCGGAAGGTGCTGAAGCCTGCATTAACGCCATCCGTGAACTGGCGAAGAAAGTGGATATCCCGGCAGGCCTACGCGACCTGAACGTGAAAGAAGAAGATTTCGCGGTTCTGGCGACTAATGCCCTGAAAGATGCCTGTGGCTTTACTAACCCGATCCAGGCAACTCACGAAGAAATTGTGGCGATTTATCGCGCTGCAATGTAATCCCCATTCTCCTGCGGCTGGCGTGTTGTCAGCCGCTATCTCAAAATTTGCGATTTTTGAGATAGTTTCTTTAGTCTGCTATACACTATCTCAATATTGCGCTTTTTTGAGATAAGTAAATGGCTATCAAATCACCTCCCAGACTGATTCCTTTATCACACTTATCGGGTGAGGAACTCCAGGCCCACTTGCGCTTTAACCGGGTTACCGATGAAAAAGGACGTTATCTGCCTTTTGATGAGTTGCAGTACCGCATCAAAAAAGGGGAAAACATTGAAGTGGCGTGGACGCTTACCCGACTGGCGCGCAACGCGGCGATCCAGCGAATCAATTATTGCAATGAAGCGGGTGAGCAGGCCGGATTCAACATTACGCCAGTGATTGCAGAAGCGTGCGAGCTTGTCGACAAACATGCAACCGCGCTGGCGCTGAAAGATCAGACTGAACGGTTACGCGGGGCGGGCGCCGAGTTAAGCCAGTTACGCCTGGAAGAGCCGATTACCAGTTCCCAACTGGAAGGTGCGAATACCACGACGCTGGTGGCGAGAAAAATGCTGGAAACGGGGCGGGCGCCGCGCACTGAAGACGAGCATATGATTGCGGGAAATGCCCGGCTGATGGCGGAAATTCCGCAATTACTCACAGAACCGCTGACACCTGCGCTTATACGTCAGTTACATGCTATTGGTATGGGGGGAATAAATGACGCGAAATATCGTCCGGGTGAATTTCGTGAAACAGATGATGTCGTGATCGCCGATTATGACGGCAATATTGTGCACCAACCGCCCGCTGCGGCATTGTTGCCGGAACGACTGGAAAAAGTTTGCCAGTGGTTAAACAGCCATGAAGGGTATATTCATCCGCTGGTCCGCGCCTGCATTCTGCATTTTATGCTGGCCCATGAACATCCGTTTCGCGATGGCAACGGGCGCACCAGTCGGGCGCTGTTTTACTGGTATATGCTGAAATCGGGCTACGATGTCTTTAAATATATTTCCATCAGCCGTTTGCTTCATGTTGCACCAGTCAAATATGCCGCCAGCTACCAGTACACTGAATCAGATGGTATGGATCTGACTTATTTCCTTGAATATCAGGCGGGTGTCATTAAACGTGCTGTGCAAAACTGGCAGCAGCATATTGATGAAATTATGCAACGAAGCGCAAAACTTGACCGCCTATTGTTTAGTTCTGGTGTGCTTAGGCGACTGAATCCGCGTCAGGTGACGCTTCTGAATGTGATGCTCGCCAATCCGGGGAAAGAGTACACAGTTTCTGAAACCAGCGCGAGTCTGGGCGTCTCTGATAATACAGCGCGAACTGATTTACGGACGATTGTTAAAGAAGGATTTGCGCAAGAGAAGAAAATTAATGACCAGCAAGTAGTATACGTCGCACATTACCCGCTGTAGTCCTTGCCAGTAAATTCGTGATAGCCGTCGTAAAGCTGTTACCGACTGGCGAAGATTTCGCCAGTCACGTCTACCCTTGTTATACCTCACACCGCAAGGAGACGATCATGACCAACAATCCCCCTTCAGCACAGATTAAGCCCGGCGAGTATGGTTTCCCCCTCAAGTTAAAAGCCCGCTATGACAACTTTATTGGCGGCGAGTGGGTCGCGCCCGCCGATGGCGAGTATTACCAGAACCTGACGCCGGTAACTGGGCAGTTGTTGTGCGAAGTGGCGTCTTCGGGCAAACGAGATATCGATCTGGCGCTGGATGCTGCGCATAAAGTGAAAGATAAATGGGCGCATACCTCGGTGCAGGATCGCGCAGCGATTCTGTTCAAGATTGCCGATCGGATGGAGCAGAACCTCGAGCTGTTAGCGACGGCTGAAACCTGGGATAACGGCAAACCCATTCGCGAAACCAGTGCTGCCGATGTGCCGCTGGCGATTGACCATTTCCGCTATTTCGCCTCGTGTATTCGGGCGCAGGAAGGTGGGATCAGTGAAGTGGATAGCGAAACCGTGGCTTATCACTTCCACGAACCGTTAGGTGTGGTGGGGCAGATTATCCCGTGGAACTTCCCGCTGCTGATGGCGAGCTGGAAAATGGCTCCCGCGCTGGCGGCGGGCAACTGCGTGGTGCTGAAACCCGCACGACTTACCCCGCTTTCTGTACTGCTGCTAATGGAAATTGTCGGTGATTTACTGCCGCCGGGCGTGGTGAACGTGGTCAACGGTGCGGGCGGCGAAATTGGCGAATATCTGGCGACTTCAAAACGTATTGCCAAAGTGGCATTTACTGGCTCAACGGAAGTGGGTCAGCAGATTATGCAGTACGCCACGCAAAACATTATTCCAGTAACCCTGGAGCTGGGCGGCAAATCGCCAAATATCTTCTTTGCTGACGTGATGGATGAAGAAGATGCCTTTTTCGATAAGGCGCTGGAAGGCTTTGCATTGTTTGCTTTTAACCAGGGCGAGGTCTGTACCTGTCCGAGCCGTGCTTTAGTGCAGGAGTCTATCTACGAACGCTTCATGGAACGCGCCATCCGCCGTGTTGAAAGTATTCGTAGCGGTAACCCGCTCGACAGCGTGACGCAAATGGGCGCGCAAGTATCTCACGGGCAACTGGAAACCATCCTCAATTACATTGATATCGGTAAAAAAGAGGGCGCAGATGTGCTCACCGGCGGGCGGCGCAAGTTGCTGGAAGGCGAGCTGAAAGACGGTTATTACCTTGAACCGACTATCCTGTTTGGTCAGAACAATATGCGTGTTTTCCAGGAAGAAATATTTGGCCCGGTGCTGGCGGTAACCACCTTTAAAACGATGGACGAGGCGCTGGAGCTGGCGAACGACACGCAATATGGCCTGGGTGCAGGCGTCTGGAGTCGTAACGGCAATCTGGCCTATAAGATGGGGCGCGGCATTCAGGCCGGACGCGTGTGGACCAACTGTTATCATGCCTACCCGGCACACGCAGCGTTTGGCGGCTACAAACAGTCGGGCATCGGACGCGAAACCCATAAGATGATGCTGGAGCATTATCAGCAAACCAAGTGTCTGCTGGTGAGCTACTCGGATAAACCGTTGGGGCTGTTCTGATGTTTTAGGCAGGCAACATTAATTGTTGCCTGCCTATGTTTTAGTTGTATAAAGCGGCAGTCGCTTTTAACTCATCGCTGAAAGAATAAATATCATCGAGAGATTCAATAGGATGGCGGGTTTCGTTTTTCTCTAAGTCAAATAGGCCAATATATTTTTGATTTCGATTGAAATGTAATCTACAGAGTGGCTTTCGATTATTGTCATCTACAAGTATACCAAAATAGCTTTTTGTATCTCTGTGGACTATTCGTGGTGCATCAAGCACTACGCGAACTATAGCTTTAACAATATGAAATCCTTCAAGCTCCTCCATAGTAGTAGCAATATCGGTTTCTTCTTTATTAATACATTCTACTTCTTCATTGTGTGAATTCGAATCAATTACAGATAATGAACCACCACCTATTGCCGATTTCAATCTTTCGTTTATTTGAGAGTTAATATATTGATTGGCAGCTTTCTTTGTTAATTTTGCAAACGTATCTTTTACTTTTTGTGTTAACATACCTTCATAAATTCTTGCTGCAAAGAATTTTACAAAATCCTCTTCAGGATTATTCATTTGTGCATGGAGAACTTTTTTAATTAAACTAACATATTTTAATTCACCTGCAGCATTAATTATTGATTCCAAATCAAATGCTGATTTAGTAAGTTTCTTTATCTCGGGAACAACTGTTTCATCTAAGTCAAGCAGATCTATCTCAAGAAATGGTTTTTCATCCATTTTATTAGGCGCTTCTAAATCAGTAAAAAATTTATAAACTTGTCCATTGGTTAGAATAGATATTCTTGCATTTGTTACATGGAAGTATCGAAAAAGCTGTGAAGCGTGATTTATATTTAGAGGATCGCCGATTTTTTTGCATTCAATGAGAATCTGAACCTCACCACTTTTTAAGATCGCATAGTCAATCTTTTCACCTTTCTTCGTTCCAATATCGCATACAAACTCTGGGATAACTTCGGTAGGATCAAAGACATCATAACCTAACACATTGTTAATGAACGGCATTACGAAAGCATTTTTGGTAGCCTCCTCAGTTTCAATGACCCCGGCTTGTTGTTTTATTTTTGCGGATAATGAATTCAGCTTATCTATAAACTCCATAGACATTATAACTCCTTTTATATATTTAATAAAAATGCGTTTTATAAAAATATAGAAAATATTTATATATTAACGCGTTATCATTGGTCATACTTAATGTATAACACACAAAAAATAATGTTTGCACATTGTAAATACAATGGTGAAACAAGCTTGATAATTATCAAGAAAATAAAACAATGTCTGTTATTCTTTTATTGGTTATTTTAAACGTTCTATGAATACGAGTTGGAGCTATAGCAAGACTGGCTTCGATATCGCATGAATAATCTAATACAAGGTTTTTTAACGCCTAATACTATGAGTTATACGTAAATTGCGAGTCTCCTCGCATTTTTTCAACAAGTTACTGCACGTCGTTATTCTTCTTCCGAGCGACATTCCTGAATCAATTTTAGCCACCTGACGGCCTCTATAAATCGCGCTATCGTGATTGTTATCGCTAATTATATGTGTATCATGTGTATAATCATGGAAGGACAGGGATGTGAAAAGTGCAGACGTGATCGCCATCCTGAAACAGCATGGCTGGGAACATATTCGAACCCGTGGCAGTCATCATCAGTTTCGCCATCCTGTTCATCCGGGCCTGGTGACGGTCCCGCATCCTAAAAAAGATATTAAGCCAGGCACGCTGGCACAAATTGAGCGTCAGGCTGGTTTAACATTTTAAAATTTCAGGAGGCAATATGTTTTATCCCGCCTATATCCATAGCGATTCCGACGGTAGCGCCAGCGGTTTTTTCCCTGATGTTCCTGGCTGTTATTTTGCCGGGGATACGCTTGATGACGCTTTCCAGGATGCGCGAAGCGCACTGGTCGCACACTTTGAAACCTTGTGCGAGATGAATGAAGAGTTGCCTCTTCCTGGCTCCGTAGACGAACATCTGGCTCAGCAGGCGCAGGACTTTATTGGCGGGCAATGGTTGCTGGTGGATATCAATATGAATCAGTTCGAAGGTCGGGCTGAACGTATCAATATTACGATGCCGAAAAGGTTACTGAACAAGATTGATACCTACGTGCGCAATAACCCAGACTACGCCAACAGAAGTGCATTTCTGGCGGAAGCTGCCCGGCGTGTTTTGCCAGGAGTTTAATCTCGTGTTTCGATGGTGAGCGGGCGAACCAGGCTGTACAACCACAAACCAAAACAAGCGATAGTGCCAATCACCACGGTGAGGAACACACTGACTGACAGGCCTGCAAGCATTCCTGCGGGCAGGGCCAGCAGGCCGTGGATCACGGTGTCGTTCCATCTCACCTGGTCGTAGCCAAACATGCCTAAAACGCCGCAAACCAGGCCGTAAATCACCATTGGCGTTCCGAGACCAATCAATAATAAACGGTAGATAATTGAAGGTTTAATACGCTTAATCTGCATTGTGGATGTTTTACTGGAGTTATTCATTAGTTTGGCCAATAGTTCCATTATTTCAATATGATAAGCCTCGGCCTGTTGAAAAACCAGACAGCACATTTCAGAAAGTATATAAAAAATAATATGTCGTTATATAAATAAGCAAATTGCACTGCATCATGGTATTTCATAATATGCGTTAATTGTTCTTTTTTATATTCTCTGAGGGAAATATGTTTCTGGATTATTTTGCACTGGGAGTGCTTATTTTTGTATTTCTGGTAATCTTCTATGGGATCATTATTTTACATGATATTCCCTACCTTATTGCCAAAAAACGTAATCATCCTCATGCCGACGCCATTCATGTTGCTGGTTGGGTGAGTCTTTTTACGTTGCACGTTATCTGGCCCTTTTTGTGGATTTGGGCCACGCTTTACCGCCCGGAGCGGGGATGGGGAATGCAAAGCCATGATTCATCCGTTATGCAACTGCAACAGCGCATTGCCGGGCTGGAGAAACAGCTCGCCGACATGAAAGCTCCTTCTACCGAGTAATATTTATGGATTTACTGATTATTTTGACCTATGTGGCTTTTGCATGGGCAATGTTTAAGATCTTCAAAATTCCCGTAAATAAATGGACCATTCCCACAGCGGCCCTGGGTGGAATATTTATTGTCAGCGGTTTAATTCTGTTAATGAACTATAACCATCCATATACCTTTAAAGCGCAAAAAGCGGTTATTTCCATTCCTGTTGTCCCGCAGGTGACAGGCGTGGTGATTGAAGTGACGGATAAGAAAAATACGCTGATTAAAAAAGGCGAAGTGCTGTTTCGACTGGATCCGACGCGTTATCAGGCACGGGTAGATCGGCTGATGGCGGATATCGTCACCGCAGAACATAAGCAGCGGGCATTGGGCGCAGAGTTAGATGAGATGGCGGCGAATACCCAGCAGGCAAAGGTCACGCGGGATAAATTCGCTAAAGAGTATCAGCGTTACGCACGCGGCAGCCAGGCAAAAGTAAACCCGTTTTCAGAACGGGATATCGATGTGGCGCGGCAAAATTATCTGGCGCAGGAAGCCTCAGTGAAGTCATCGGCGGCGGAACAAAAACAGATCCAGAGCCAACTGGATAGCCTGGTGTTGGGGGAACATTCACAAATCGCCAGCCTGAAAGCGCAGCTTGCGGAAGCAAAATATAACCTTGAGCAGACGGTAGTGCGTGCGCCGAGCGACGGTTACGTGACCCAGGTCCTGATTCGTCCGGGTACCTATGCCGCGTCGCTGCCGCTACGTCCGGTGATGGTGTTTATACCCGATCAGAAACGACAAATCGTGGCGCAGTTCCGTCAGAACTCCTTGCTGCGCCTGGCTCCCGGCGATGATGCGGAAGTGGTATTTAACGCTCTGCCAGGCAAAGTGTTCAGCGGTAAGCTGGCAGCCATTAGTCCAGCTGTTCCCGGCGGAGCTTATCAGTCGACCGGCACCTTACAGACGTTAAACACAGCGCCGGGTTCAGATGGCGTTATCGCGACCATTGAACTGGATGAGCACACTGATTTGAGCGCTTTACCAGACGGTATTTACGCCCAGGTGGCGGTCTACTCTGATCATTTCAGCCATGTTTCGGTTATGCGCAAAGTGCTGTTACGCATGACCAGCTGGGTGCATTACCTTTATCTCGACCATTAATCTTTGTTTTCCGCCGCTTGTTCAGGCCGCAGTTGCTGCGACTGAGCAAGCTGGTGGCGAATTTCACGCAGCATTTCATCCAGCACATACTGGACCCGCCAGGGCTGGTATTCCCGTTTACGGAAGATAGCCACCAGATCCAGCCACCATTCATACGGTTGCTGAAAGCAGGGGATCAGCGTGCCGTCTTGCAGGTCGCTCTGCACACTTTTGTCTGGCGCAAACACAATCCCCAGGTGATTTCTCGCCAGCTCCAGCGCCGACTGAGTATTGTCACAGACGTAATTTCCCTTAACACGATAATCACGTACTTCTTTACTTCCGGCGACGTTGAAGCGCCAGATATTCGCGTCATCGATCATCATCGAGTCGATCAAAATACAGGAGTGATGTTCAAGTTCGTCTGGTCGGCTAATGGGGTATTTCTCAAGATAAGTTCGGCTGGCATAGGCGGTTACTGCATATTGCGTAATAAAACTGGCAACCAGCGATTCATCTTTTGGTGGCGCGTAGCTGATTAAAACATCACAATCATCGGGAAATTCGACACCTTCATAAAAGGCGTTGCGCTCAAGATTGCAGGTTTTTAGCGATAAGGTGATTTCACCGATATCTTTAATTTTGTCGATAACGTGTTTGGATAAATAGGTAATAATGCCAGTTGGTGCGTAGATGGTAACCCGACCACGTTTCTCATGCTTATAATCTGCAATAAAATTATTAAGCTGCTCGTTTCTGTCGAGCATATCATTAATGTACGGTAATAGCGCGGTGCCAAAAGGCGTCAGCATCAGTTGCCGTGTGGTTCTGTCAAAGACTTTTAAGCCCACTTTTGATTCAAAATCAGCAAGATATTTACTAACATTGGCCTGCGCGATGCCAAGTACGGTAGCCGCATGGCTGATATTTTCACTAGCAGCGATTACCGAGATAATTTTTAACTCCCGGTACTTGAGTTGTAATTTTGTCATCGCAACAGTCCAATTTATATATAATTTTATATATTACTATATAAATATGAATCTTGCACCGGAGAAATTGTAAGCATTACTATGCCGACTCTTTTTTATCTTAATTTAAAATGGAATGTCGGACATGTTAATTAACCGCAATATTGTGGCGTTATTTTTTATGCCTTTTATGGCAAGTGCAACTGCCGCTGAATTATCTGTTGGTGCTGGCGCAGTTTATAATGAATCGCCTTATCGCGGTTATAATGAAAATACCAAAGCAATTCCGCTGATCAGTTATGAGGGCGATTCTTTTTATGTCCGCCAGACCACGTTAGGTTTTATTCTGTCACAAAGTGAAAAAAATGAACTTAGCCTGACGGCATCCTGGATGCCGCTGGAATTTGATCCTGCCGATAATGACGACCATGCTATGCAACAACTCGATAAGCGTGACAGTACGGCAATGGCGGGAGTTGCCTGGTATCACCATGAGCGTTGGGGGACCGTGAAAGCTTCTGCGGCGGCTGATGTTCTGGATAACAGTAACGGTTGGGTGGGTGAGTTATCGTTATTCCACAAAATGCAGATAGGTCGCCTGTCGCTGACACCTGCTCTTGGCGTTCTCTATTATGACGAGAATTTCAGTGACTATTACTATGGCATTTCAGAGAGCGAGTCTCGTCGCAGCGGTCTGGCGAGTTATACCGCGCAAGATGCCTGGGTGCCATATGTCAGCCTGACGGCAAAATACCCCATCGGAGAACACGTCGTATTAATGGCGAGTGCCGGATACAGTGAGCTGCCAGAAGAGATTACTAACAGCCCAATGATTGACCGTAATGAAAGTTTTACTTTTGTCACCGGCGTGAGCTGGCGTTTTTAATTGACTGGGTAGAAAAACTGACCGGAATCATCTCGGGTATTCCCCTATGAAAAGTACGGCATTGATAATCATTTTCAATATCATTTAATTAACTATAATGAACCAACTGCTTACGCGGCATTAACAATCGGCCGCCCGACAATACTGGAGATGAATATGAGCTATACCCTGCCATCCCTGCCGTATGCTTACGATGCCCTGGAACCGCACTTCGATAAGCAGACCATGGAAATCCACCACACCAAACACCATCAGGCCTACGTCAACAACGCCAATGCGGCGCTGGAAAGCCTGCCAGAATTCGCCAACCTGCCGGTTGAAGAGCTGATCACCAAACTGGATCAGCTGCCAGCAGACAAAAAAACCGTTCTGCGCAACAACGCTGGCGGTCACGCTAACCACAGTCTGTTCTGGAAAGGTCTGAAAAAAGGCACCACCCTGCAGGGCGATCTGAAAGCGGCTATCGAACGTGATTTCGGTTCCGTTGATAACTTCAAAGCAGAATTTGAAAAAGCGGCAGCTTCCCGCTTTGGTTCCGGCTGGGCATGGCTGGTGCTGAAAGGCGATAAACTGGCGGTGGTTTCTACTGCTAACCAGGACTCCCCGCTGATGGGCGAAGCCATTTCTGGCGCTTCCGGCTTCCCGATTGTGGGCCTGGATGTGTGGGAACACGCTTACTACCTGAAATTCCAGAACCGTCGTCCGGACTACATCAAAGAGTTCTGGAACGTGGTGAACTGGGATGAAGCTGCGGCACGTTTCGCGGCGAAAAAATAATCGCATCTTGTCTGCTGTAATGAGGCGTTGACGCCACTTGTCAGCATAAAAAACAAACCATCGTGCATAACGGTGGTTTTTTTGTGATCAATTTCAAAAGAAAAACAATGATCCTATAAAATTAAAACGATGTTTCAATTGGTGTGGTGTTGATCACTTTTATTGCCATGATGAATGTCTATCTTCGTTTCCATCAACACTGATGCTCCGTTAAGGAACTTCGCATCAGCCTATAAAAATATGCCAACAGGTGATGGAAATGCAGATAAAACGCACGATAGAGAAAATCCCGGGGGGGATGATGCTCATCCCGCTGTTCCTTGGCGCACTGTGTCATACCTTCTCGCCGGGGGCGGGGAAATATTTTGGATCATTCACTAACGGGATGATTACTGGCACGGTGCCTATCCTGGCGGTGTGGTTTTTCTGCATGGGGGCGTCTATCAAATTAAGCGCGACGGGAACAGTGTTGCGTAAATCCGGTACGCTGGTGGTAACCAAAATTGCCGTTGCGTGGGTGGTTGCGGCCATTGCTTCGCGCATTATTCCTGAGCACGGTGTCGAAGTTGGATTTTTTGCCGGGCTTTCAACGCTGGCGCTGGTGGCGGCAATGGACATGACCAACGGCGGTCTGTATGCCTCTATCATGCAGCAGTACGGCACCAAAGAAGAGGCCGGGGCATTTGTGTTGATGTCGCTGGAATCTGGTCCGCTAATGACGATGATTATTCTGGGAACCGCCGGGATTGCTTCGTTTGAACCGCATGTTTTCGTTGGCGCAGTATTGCCGTTCCTGGTGGGCTTCGCGCTGGGGAACCTTGATCCTGAATTGCGCGAGTTTTTCAGCAAAGCAGTGCAGACGCTGATTCCGTTCTTTGCCTTCGCGCTGGGCAATACCATTGATTTAACCGTGATTGCCCAGACAGGTTTGTTGGGGATCCTGTTGGGTGTGGCGGTGATTATCGTGACCGGTATTCCGTTGGTTATTGCCGATAAATTGATTGGCGGTGGCGATGGCACTGCCGGAATTGCCGCCTCCAGTTCTGCCGGGGCCGCGGTGGCAACGCCGGTACTGATTGCGGAAATGATCCCGGCCTTTAAACCGATGGCGCCTGCGGCAACTTCGTTGGTGGCGACGGCGGTAATTGTGACTTCGATTCTGGTGCCAATTCTTACCTCTGTCTGGTCACGTAAAGCCAAAGCCAGAGCGGCGAAGATCGAAATTCTGGGTACGGTAAAATAATCTCTCTTTTTCCATATCATCGCCGGATGAATTGACGTTCATCCGGCGTTTTACCTTAAATAACAAATACCTCATCAATCGTCCGACATTCGCTTTCTGTTAACTCCCCACCGGCATTGCGCGACACTCCTGTGCAGTAACCAAACTTACGTGATACCACCGTCTTGATGGTAGTGACAAAATCTTCACCGATGGCGTAGATGGACATATAAGTCCCAATCTGTTGCTGAATATCTTGTAAAGCTGCCAGGTCGCCGCGTTTGAAGGCTTCGCGGGCTTCGACAAACAGCTCTGGCATAACGTTATTTAAGCCAGAGATTATCCCCGCGCCGCCGGCCAGCAAATTAGGAATGAAATATTCGTCATACCCCGAAAGCACCGCAAAATCAGGACGCACAGCCTGAGTTGCCTGAATCATGCTGCGGGTGTGTGACTGACAATCGACGGTATCTTTAATTCCGGCAAACTCAGGAAACTCACTCGCCAGTGTGGCGACCAGGTCTGGGGTTAAATCACAACCGGTCCGCGCCGGGAAGTTATATGCGAACCATTTGCCCTGTAATTCGCGACCCAGATGGCGGAAATAGCTTAATAATTGCTTCGCCGTCTGGCCGTAGTAATAAGGCGGGAGGATCATCACCGCATCGTACCCAACGCGATACGCTTCTTGCGCCATAACCAGTACATCATGTGTGCATGTGGACGAGACGTTGGCCACCATTTTTAGCGTGCTCATGGCTCGTGCTTCACGAATAAGCATGAGCCTCTCTTCCAGGGTGAAGGAGGCAAACTCACCAATGCTTCCCATTAGCAATATCACATCGATGTTAGCGTCAGTGAGTCGCTGCAGATGCTGCTTCAGTCCGTTAAGGTCTACATTCCCGTCTTTATCCATCGGCGTGATGGAAGGACACCAGACGCCAGAAAACTGTAATTTATCAGCCACGCGGTAAACTCCTCATAATGAAATGGTGTTTCAAAAACATCTCATTGATAACATGTCTACAGTTTTGTCATGTGAACCGTGCTCTCATTTTGCGCGCCTGACATAAAATAAATATGGTCTAATGGGGAAATTTCTCGGTGGAGAGGGAACAGATGCGATATCCGGTTGATGTATACACAGGCAAAATACAGGCTTATCCCGAAAGCAAACCCAGCGCGATTGCGAAAGTCCAGGTCGATGGTGAGTTGATGCTGACAGAACTGGGTCTGGAAGGTGACGAGCAGGCGGAGAAAATAGTTCACGGTGGGCCGGACAGGGCGCTGTGTCATTATCCTCGCGAGCATTATCTCTACTGGGCGCGGGAATTCCCGGAACAGGCAGATTTGTTTGTTGCACCTGCGTTTGGTGAAAACCTCTCAACCGACGGCCTGACGGAAAGTAATGTTTATATTGGCGATATTTTCCGCTGGGGAGAGGCGTTGATTCAGGTCACCCAGCCGCGCTCTCCGTGCTACAAACTCAATTACCACTTTGATATCAGTGATATAGCTCAGTTGATGCAAAACACGGGTAAAGTGGGCTGGCTGTATAGCGTGATTGCGCCGGGGAAAGTGTCTGCGGATGCGCCGCTGGAGTTGGTTTCCCGCGTTAGCGATGTGACCGTGCAAGAGGCTGCCGCCATCGCATGGCATATGCCGTTTGATGACGAGCAGTATCACCGTTTGCTTTCCGCTGCAGGGCTATCGAAAAGCTGGACGCGGACGATGCAGAAACGCAGACTTAGCGGCAAGATTGAAGATAATTCACGGCGGTTGTGGGGGAAATAACCCCCGGAGAGTAGGCCTGATAAGACGCGATCAGCGTCGCATCAGGCATCATGCTCAGACGCCGGATGCGGCGTAAATGCCTTATCCTGCCTACAAATACGGAGTTTAACTCCGCTTATACAGCGGCAGCCAAATCACCAGACGTAAACCGCCCAGCGGGCTGTCTTCCGCCTTCACCCAACCACGATGCTGCTGGATGGCGGTTTCGACAATCGCCAGCCCCAAACCTGTACCGCCAGATTCACGATCGCGCGCTTCATCGGTACGATAGAACGGGCGGAAAATCTGTTCGCGATCTTCCGGGCTAACGCCAGGACCATCGTCGTCCACCGTAATGGTGATACCGTCTTTATCTACCGCAAAGCCCACTTCAATCTTCGTATGGGAATAACGCAGAGCATTACGAACAATGTTTTCCAGCGCACTTTCCAGCGCGTTCGGGTTGCCGTACAGCGGCCACGGCCCTGGCGGGAAGTTAACCGTAAACGACTTGCCCATTTGCTCGGCTTCGAATGCCGCGTTATCCAGCACTTCGTTCCACAACTGGTTGGCTTTGATTGTCTCGCTCACCAGCGCGTTTTTCTGCTGATTACGTGACATTACCAACAGGTCGTTGATCATGCTGTCCAGACGCTGGGCTTCGGTTTCAATACGCTCCAGTTCCTTGCTTTCACCACTACGACGACGCAGTAACGCCGTACCCAGTTGCAGACGCGTCAGCGGCGTGCGCAGCTCGTGAGAGATATCAGAAAGCAGACGCTGCTGAGAGGTCATCATGCGCTCCAGCGCGGTGACCATCTGGTTAAAACTGGCACCTGCGGCAAGAAATTCTTGTGGCCCCGCTTCCAGTTCCGGGTGTTGGCGTAAGTTCCCCTGGGCAACTTCATCGGCAGCGTTTTTCAGCTTACGAGCCGGTTTTGCCAGACTCCAGGCCAACCACAACAGCAGTGGTGTACTGACCAACATAGTGACAATCAGCAGCAATAGCGGGCGGTCAAACAGTAAGTTTATGAAATCGGATTGAGAACTGCTGGCCGGACGAATCAGATAAAGCTGGTAATTATCTTCGCCATCACGCACGGAGAACGGACCGACCAGTTCCACGCGGCCATACTTTTTCTTCTGCGGATGATCGGCGTTATCGGCCTGACCAATAAAGTTGCGAATGATCTGCATTTCGCTGCGTTCAGCGCCGATCACGCGGCCTTCAGTGGTCACCAGTAATAAACGCTGGCCTGGTGGTGCCCACTTATCAATGGCCCGGAACAGGCGACGCCACCACATTAAATCGTTGGGGGGATCGTTCGCCAGTTCCGCTTCGACATGCTGCTCAATCATCAGCCCCTGACGCTGTTCGCTATCCAGAAGCTCGGTCATCTGGCGAGAGTCGAGCTTGGGTAACATCAAAACCAGCATCAACACCAGCGCCAGCGTCAGCCAGAAGATGGCGAAGATGCGCGCGGTTAAGCTGCCTATCATGAAGCGGAAACCATCAGATAGCCGCGACCACGCAATGTTTTAAACCACGGATGACCGTCTTTACGATCCGGCAGCTTACGACGCAGGTTGGAAATATGCATATCGATAGCACGGTCGAAAGGCGTCAGGCGTTTGCCCAGTACTTCCTGGCTTAAATGCTCGCGAGAAACCACCTGACCCAGATGCTGCGCCAGTAGGTAGAGCAGGGTAAATTCAGTACCGGTTAACTCCAGTGTTTGCCCGTCGAAGCTGGCTTCCTGACGGCCTGGATTCAGCACTAAGGCGTCAACTTCCAGCGTCGGCGAACCATTATCGCTGTTCTGCTGTTGCTCGCTCCAGTGCGAACGGCGCAGGATCGCGCGAATACGCGCAACCAGTTCACGATCGTTAAACGGTTTCGGGAGATAGTCATCTGCACCCAGCTCAAGGCCGAGGACGCGATCAAGTTCACTGCCGCGAGCCGTCAACATAATGACTGGCGTCTGGTGTGTCTGGCGAAGTGCTTTCAGCGTATCGATACCATTTTTCTTCGGCATCATCACATCAAGCAAAAGTAAATCAATGCTGTCGTCCAGAAGAGCAAGCGCTTGTTCCCCGTCGTGGGCAACAATCACGTTGAAGCCTTCCATCTCGAGCAGCTCCTTTAACAGGGATGTCAGCTCTCGGTCATCATCAACTAACAGGATTTTATTCATTGTTTAAATACCTCCGAGGCAGAAATTACGTCATCAGACGTCGCTAATCCATGACTTTACGTTGTTTTACACCCCCTGACGCATGTTTGCAGCCTGAATCGTAAACTCTCTATCGTTGAATCGCGACAGAAAGATTTGGGAGCAAATGATGCGCATAGTTACCGCTGCCGTCATGGCCTCAACGCTGGCAGTCAGTTCATTAAGCCACGCTGCTGAAGTCGGTTCAGGCGATAACTGGCATCCGGGAGAAGAACTTACGCAGCGCAGTACGCAGAGCCATATGTTCGACGGCATAAGTTTAACCGAACATCAGCGTCAGCAGATGCGAGATCTTATGCAACAGGCCCGGCACGAACAGCCACCTGTTAATGTTAGCGAACTGGAGACAATGCATCGCCTTGTCACCGCAGAAAATTTTGATGAAAACGCTGTGCGCGCACAGGCAGAAAAAATGGCGAACGAGCAAATAGCTCGTCAGGTTGAGATGGCAAAAGTCCGCAACCAAATGTATCGCCTGTTAACGCCGGAGCAGCAAGCGGTTTTAAACAAGAAACATCAACAACGAATGGAACAGTTGCGCGACGTGACGCAATGGCAAAAAAGTTCATCGTTGAAGCTATTGAGTAGTAGCAACTCACGTTCCCAGTAGTAAACCCTGTTTTCCTTGCCATAGACACCATCCCTGTCTTCCCCCACATGATGTGGGGGTTTTTTTTATCCGCAATTTGCCTGTTACTTGATGCATTGCAGATGATTTGCATCCGTTATACTACCGTCAGTTGATAGCGGGAGTATTTATGAATCAATCTTATGGGCAGCTGGTCAGTCGGGCGGCGATTGCTGCAACGGCGATGGCTTCGCTGTTATTACTGATTAAAATTTTTGCATGGTGGTATACCGGATCAGTGAGTATTCTCGCTGCGCTGGTGGATTCGCTGGTGGATATCGGCGCGTCATTAACTAACTTATTGGTCGTGCGTTACTCACTACAACCTGCCGACGATAATCACTCCTTTGGTCACGGCAAAGCTGAATCGCTCGCCGCGCTGGCGCAAAGTATGTTTATCTCCGGTTCCGCGCTGTTCCTGTTTTTGACCGGTATTCAGCATTTGGTTTCTCCGACACCGATGAAAGACCCGGGTGTTGGGGTTATCGTGACTATTGTGGCGCTAATTTGTACGATTATTCTTGTCTCGTTTCAGCGTTGGGTCGTTCGCCGGACGCAAAGCCAGGCAGTGCGGGCAGATATGCTACATTATCAGTCTGATGTTATGATGAACGGCGCGATTTTGCTGGCGCTGGGATTGTCCTGGTACGGCTGGTATCGTGCTGATGCCCTGTTTGCTTTGGGAATCGGCATCTATATTTTATATAGCGCGTTACGCATGGGGTATGAGGCGGTCCAGTCATTATTGGATCGCGCGCTGCCCGATGGCGAACGACAGGAAATTATTGATATCGTGACTTCCTGGCCGGGAGTTAGCGGCGCTCACGATCTTCGCACGCGGCAGTCAGGGCCGACCCGCTTTATTCAGATTCATTTGGAAATGGAAGACTCTCTGCCTTTGGTTCAGGCACATATGGTGGCGGATCAGGTAGAGCAGGCTATTTTACGGCGTTTTCCAGGTTCAGATGTGATTATCCATCAAGATCCTTGTTCCGTCGTACCCAGGGAGAGTAAACGGTCTACGCTTTCATAATCCGTACAAAAGAGAGCCAGACCCGCATTTTGTGTATAAAATACCGCCATTTGGCCTGACCTGAATCAATTCAGCAGGAAGTGATTGTTATACTATTTGTACATTCGTTGGATCACTTCGATGTGCAAGAAGACTTCCGGCAACAGATTTCATTTTGCATTCCAAAGTTCAGAGGTAGTCATGATTAAGAAAATCGGTGTGTTGACAAGCGGCGGTGATGCGCCAGGCATGAACGCCGCAATTCGCGGGGTTGTTCGTTCTGCGCTGACAGAAGGTCTGGAAGTAATGGGTATTTATGACGGCTATCTGGGTCTGTATGAAGACCGTATGGTACAGCTAGACCGTTACAGCGTGTCTGACATGATCAACCGTGGTGGTACATTCCTCGGTTCTGCGCGCTTCCCGGAATTCCGCGACGAGAACATCCGCGCCGTGGCTATCGAAAACCTGAAAAAACGTGGTATCGACGCGCTGGTGGTTATCGGCGGTGACGGTTCCTACATGGGGGCAATGCGTCTGACCGAAATGGGCTTCCCGTGCATCGGCCTGCCGGGCACCATCGACAACGACATCAAAGGTACTGACTACACCATTGGTTTCTTCACGGCATTGAGCACCGTTGTTGAAGCTATCGACCGTCTGCGTGACACCTCTTCTTCTCACCAACGTATTTCCGTGGTGGAAGTGATGGGCCGCTACTGTGGCGATCTGACTCTGGCTGCGGCTATTGCTGGTGGCTGTGAATTCGTTGTGGTTCCGGAAGTTGAATTCAGCCGTGACGATCTGGTAAACGAAATCAAAGCCGGTATCGCGAAAGGTAAAAAACACGCGATTGTGGCGATCACTGAACATATGTGTGACGTCGACGAGCTGGCACACTTCATCGAAAAAGAAACTGGCCGTGAAACCCGCGCAACTGTGCTGGGCCACATCCAGCGTGGTGGTTCCCCGGTACCTTACGACCGTATTCTGGCTTCCCGTATGGGCGCTTACGCTATCGATCTGCTGCTGGCAGGTTACGGCGGTCGTTGCGTAGGTATCCAGAACGAACAGCTGGTTCACCACGACATCATCGATGCTATCGAAAACATGAAGCGTCCGTTCAAAGGTGACTGGCTGGACTGCGCGAAAAAACTGTATTAATGATTTCGGAAAAAGGCAGATTTCTTTAGCCTGAAACCGATGACAGAGGCAAAAATGCCTGATGCGCTTTGCTTATCAGGCCTACATGAGTTCTGCAATCTATTGAGTTTGCAAGCTTTTGTAGGTCGGATAAGCTGCATCCGGCATGAACAAAGCGCACTTTGTCAGCAATATGAGGCGGATTTCTTCCGCCTTTTTAACTCCCCCATATATACCCGCAAGTTATAGCCAATCTTTTTTTATTCTTTAATGTTTGAATCCCTTTCTGGCACGCTTTGTTCATCACAACACAACATAAGAGAGCCGGGTGATGAACAAGTGGGGCGTAGGGTTAACTTTATTACTGGCAGCGACCAGCGTTATGGCAAAGGATATTCAGCTTCTTAACGTTTCGTATGATCCAACGCGCGAACTGTACGAGCAGTACAACAAAGCCTTCAGCGCCCACTGGAAACAGCAAACCGGCGATAATGTGGTGATTCGCCAGTCGCACGGCGGTTCGGGTAAACAGGCGACGTCGGTAATCAATGGCATAGAAGCTGATGTCGTCACGCTGGCGCTAGCCTATGACGTGGATGCCATTGCTGAACGTGGTCGTATTGATAAAGAGTGGATCAAGCGTCTGCCGGATAACTCCGCACCTTATACTTCTACCATTGTCTTCCTGGTGCGTAAGGGGAATCCGAAGCAGATTCACGACTGGAACGATTTGATTAAGCCAGGTGTTTCGGTGATCACCCCGAACCCGAAAAGTTCTGGTGGTGCACGCTGGAACTACCTGGCTGCCTGGGGATACGCCCTGCATCACAACAACAACGATCAGGCAAAAGCGCAGGAATTCGTGCAGTCGTTGTATAAAAACGTCGAAGTACTGGATTCCGGCGCGCGCGGTTCAACGAATACCTTTGTTGAGCGCGGCATTGGCGACGTGCTGATTGCCTGGGAAAACGAAGCTCTGCTGGCGGCGAATGAACTGGGGAAAGATAAATTCGAAATCGTCACGCCGAGCGAGTCTATTCTCGCAGAGCCTACGGTGTCAGTTGTCGATAAAGTGGTGGAGAAAAAAGGCACTAAAGAGGTGGCGGAAGCTTACCTGAACTATCTCTACTCGCCAGAAGGCCAGGAGATTGCGGCTAAAAACTACTATCGTCCGCGCGATCCTCAGGTAGCGAAAAAATATGAAAATGCCTTTCCGAAGCTGAAGTTATTCACCATTGATGAAGAGTTCGGTGGCTGGACGAAAGCGCAAAAAGAGCATTTCTCTAACGGCGGTACGTTTGACCAAATCAGCAAACGTTAATTTTGTTGAAGGCAATCAGACCCGGTGGCATCTCGCGACCGGGTTTTTTATTTGTCACGATTTTGCGTTACCCTTGCATCTCTTTGAGGTACAGGGAAAAAAAGATGAAAAAAGCAGGTCTTCTTTTTTTAGCGATGATGGTTATCGCTGTTGCTGCTGCAGGCATTGGTTACTGGAAATTGACCGGTGAAGAGTCGGACACGTTGCGCCAGATTGCCCTTGAGCAATGTTTACCCAACCAGCAGCAAAACCAAAACCCTTCGCCATGTGCGGAAGTCAAACCCAATGCCGGATATGTGGTTTTAAAAGACCTCAACGGTCCTCTGCAATATTTGTTGATGCCAACGTATCGTATTAACGGCACTGAAAGTCCATTGTTAACCGATCCTTCAACGCCTAATTTCTTCTGGTTAGCCTGGCAGGCGCGTGATTTTATGAGCAAAAAATACGGCCAGCCAGTCCCCGATCGCGCGGTATCTCTGGCGATTAACTCCCGTACCGGGCGCACGCAAAACCATTTTCATATCCATATCTCTTGTATTCGTCCTGATGTGCGCGAACAACTGGATAATAATCTGGCGAATATCAGCACCCGTTGGTTACCGCTGCCCGGTGGGCTGCGTGGGCATGAATACCTGGCACGTAGGGTAACTGAAAGCGAGCTGGTAAAACGTAGTCCGTTTATGATGCTGGCAGAAGAAGTACCAGAGGCACGGGAACATATGGGCAGTTACGCGCTGGCGATGGTGCGACAGAGTGATAACTCGTTTGTATTGCTGGCGACGCAGCGCAATCTGCTGACGCTGAATCGTGCTTCAGCTGAGGAACTTCAGGATCATCAGTGTGAGATTTTGCGTTAAAGCGAGGAGTTGTTAAGGAAAGCTAAGTGCCGGATGCGATATCCGGCACCTGTCAGACTTAAGCCTGTTTAGCCGCTTCTGCAGCTTTAACGATCACTGCGAAGGCGTCAGCTTTCAGAGAAGCACCGCCAACCAGCGCGCCGTCGATGTCCGGCTGAGCGAACAGTTCTGCGGCGTTAGACGCGTTTACAGAACCGCCGTACTGGATGATCACTTGTTCAGCGATGTTAGCGTCAACTTTAGCGATGTGGTCACGGATAAATTTGTGAACAGCCTGTGCCTGCGCCGGAGTTGCAGATTTGCCAGTACCGATTGCCCATACTGGTTCGTAAGCGATTACCGCACCTTCGAATGCCGCAGCACCCTGAGTTTTCAGTACCGCGTCGATCTGACGTGCGCAAACTTCTTCAGTTTTGCCCGCTTCGTTTTCAGCTTCGGTTTCACCGATACACAGAACTGGAGTCAGACCCTGCTCTTTCAGCACCGCGAATTTTTTCGCGATCAGTTCGTCAGACTCTTTGTGGTAAGTACGACGTTCAGAGTGACCGATGATGATGTACTGTGCGCCGATGTCTTTCAGCATAGCAGCAGAGGTTTCACCAGTGAATGCGCCGGACAGGTTCAGGTCCACGTTCTGCGCACCCAGCATGATGTGGCTGCCTTCAGCTTCACGCTTCGCCATATCGATGTACATTTCTGGTGGCGCGATTGCAACGCCACAGCCATCAACGCCTGCCAGCTCTTTACGCAGGTTAGAAACCAGCTCGTGAACCATGTGGCGGCTGCCGTTCAGTTTCCAGTTACCCATCACTAAAGGATGTCGCATTTTAATTCTCCACGCTTATAAGCGAATAAAGGAAGATGGCCGCCCCGCGGGGCAGCAGGTCTGTGAAACAGTATAGAGATTCATCACTGGAAAGGCTTTGCTTTTTGTCATTTATTCAACCCTTCAAGCGATTCAGATAGCGCCAGCTTAATCGGTTCAACAGCGAAGGTCAGTCCCTTTTCGCCGTTGTCCGCGACAACATAGCGCAGTGCGCCTTCTGTCTCTGTGTAATAACGTTTGTTTTTCCCCGCAGTAAGGAGCGACTGTAGCTTTTTCTGGCTTTGTGTTTTGGTCATCAGCGGGGTGAGTGTGCGGATCACCGCCGCCATGTATTCATGAGCTTTTGCTTTGGCGGCTTTTTGCTCTGGTCCTTGGATTGGTAGCCAGGTAATTTGAATGCTTTTGATTTTTAAAGTGCCACGCTCCAGCGCCGTAGAGGCATACAAGTTCTCGTTAATTTTACTGGCGGCGCGAGTCAGATTGGCTTTGTCGGGGCTGCTGTCGATGGCGCGAAACTCGTTCAGTGGCAGGTTGGGGTTCTGGCTGTTAAAGTTTTCTCGAAACTGGCTGATGGAGAGATCGAAGGTAGGGGCGCCAGCAAGCAGATAGGGCGCAGTGGTCGCCGTACCTGGTGTTTGTGCATGCACCGTTGTGCTAACGGCTGATGCAGAACATAAGAGAAAAAACAGCGTAAACCCTGGCTTCATCGACAGTACCTTTTGTTATGACTGGCTCCGATTAAAACGATATCTGTCTCCCTTGTCAAAAGGGTAGAATCCTGGAAAAGACAACCATCAAGGAACTTACATGACCATACAGCAATGGTTATTCTCGTTTAAAGGGCGTATTGGGCGCCGTGATTTCTGGATTTGGATTGGCCTCTGGTTCGTTGGCATGCTGGTGCTTTTCTCACTGGCAGGTAAAAACTTACTCGATATCCAGACCGCCGCGTTTTGCCTGGTGTGCTTACTTTGGCCGACCGCGGCAGTAACGGTCAAACGACTGCACGATCGCGGGCGTTCCGGCGCATGGGCATTTTTAATGATTGTAGCGTGGATGCTGCTGGCGGGTAATTGGGCGATTTTACCGGGCGTCTGGCAATGGACGGTGGGGCGTTTTGTCCCGACGTTGATTCTGGTGATGATGCTTATTGATCTTGGCGCATTTGTCGGTACGCAGGGCGAAAATAAATTTGGCAAAGATACTCTGGATGTGAAGTATAAAGCAGACAATAAATCAAGTAATTAACCTTTAATATATCTCTTCTTGCTATTTTTTTCCGGGATCGTTATTTCCACGCTGGAAATGACAATGCCCGGAAAATCCTCCTCATTTCCTCACCTTAAGCAATATCAAAAAAAATGGTAATCCATAAGATCATTACTTGTTTGTTCTTCTCTTAACGGCGCATTATTCTTAAGTCGTAATCGACAGAGAGGCGAATATACAGAGGTGCCCTATGAAAGATGTCGTAGATAAATGCAGTACTAAAGGATGTGCGATTGATATCGGTACGGTGATTGATAACGACAACTGTACCAGTAAGTTTTCGCGCTTTTTTGCCACCCGCGAAGAAGCAGAGTCCTTTATGACCAAACTGAAAGAGCTTGCCACCACGGCATCCTCTGCGGATGAAGGGGCCAGTGTGGCCTATAAGATTAAGGATCTGGAGGGGCAAGTTGAGCTTGATGCGGCCTTCACCTTCTCATGCCAGGCCGAGATGATTATTTTTGAGTTATCCCTGCGTTCGTTAGCTTGATGGAGTCGCTTTAGAAGGAGTTAAACATGGCTTATAAACACATTGGCGTGGCAATTTCCGGAAATGAAGAAGATGCCTTACTGGTGAACAAAGCCCTGGATCTCGCCAGACATAATGACGCTCACCTGACATTGATTCATATTGATGATGGCTTAAGCGAGTTGTATCCGGGCATTTACTTCCCTGCAACAGAAGATATTCTTCAACTGTTGAAAGATAATTCGGATAACAAGCTGTATAAACTGACGAAAAATATTCAGTGGCCGAAAACCAAACTGCGTATTGAGCGCGGAGAAATGCCGGAAACACTGCTGGAAATTATGCAACAAGAGCAGTGCGACCTCCTTGTCTGTGGTCATCACCACTCATTTATCAACCGTTTGATGCCGGCATACCGCGGGATGATCAATAAGTTGAATGCGGACCTGCTCATCGTGCCGTTTATCGATAAGTAACCGCTTACCAGTAATGCTCCGCTGTCATGTGGCCCGGTCGACGACGTAAATGTTTCGTCATCTGCCGGGTTTCTTTTAGCAGCTGTTGCGTATCGCGCACCATTTGCGGATTACCACACAGCATCACATGACTGGTTTCTTTATCCATTGCCAGGCCAACCGCGTTTTCCAGTTCACCGCTTTCAATTAACGCCGGTATTCGCCCGGTGAGCGAACCCGCAGCCGTTTCCCGACTGACCACCGTCTGAATGCGCAGTTTCCCTTCGTAGCGTTTTTCCAGTTCTTGCATCAGCGGCAGATAGCTTAAGTCGGCGGCATATCGTGCGGCGTGAACCAGCACCAGGTTTTTGAAGCGATCTAAATCTTTGCCCAATTGCAGAATTGATAAATAAGGGCCAATCGCTGTACCGGTTGCCAGCATCCACAGTGTTTCGCAGTCCGGCACTTCATCCAGCACAAAGAAGCCAGCCGCCTCGCTAACCACTTGCACTTCGTCACCCGGTTTTAGCGCCGCCAGTCGCGGGCTTAATTTGCCATCGGGGACGGTGACCAGGTAAAACTCCAGATCGGGATTGTCGGGCGAGTTAACGTAGGAGTAAGCGCGCTGGACGCGTTCGCCGTCAATTTCAAGGCCAAGTTTAGTGAATTGCCCGGCGGTAAACGGGAGCACGGGAGCGTGAACGGTGAGACTAAACAGGGCGTCGGTCCAGTTCTGCACTTTAGTGACTTTGCCTGTTACCCAATCAGCCATGTTTTTCTCCTGTTTTGATTGACTTGCCTTATCTTCGTTCTCCGAACAAAAAAATTCCAGTCCCGAAGGACTGGAAGGCTCAATCGATCAAATCACTCAGAGAATGTGCACCTGCATATCCGGGTCTTTACGATCCAGATAGTGAATCGACTGAATGCGACGAATAGTGCGTGACTTACCGCGGATCAGCAGCGTTTCGGTGGTGGCGATATTACCTTTGCGGCTAATACCTTCCAGTAGATCGCCCTTGGTGATACCGGTGGCGGAAAAGATGACGTTATCGCTGCGCGCCATATCGCCCAGACGCAACACTTTACCCGCTTCGATGCCCATTGCTTTGCAGCGTGCCAGTTCCTGTTCACCAATGCGGCGATTTTCTGCGTTGTCGCCTTTGACATCATGACGCGCCAGCAGACGGCCATTCATATCGCCATCTAACGCCCGAATCACCGCCGCAGAAACTACGCCTTCCGGCGCGCCGCCAATGCCGTACAGCACGTCAACTTCGCTGTCTGGCATACAGGTGAGAATTGAGGCCGCAACGTCACCATCCGGAATAGCAAATACGCGTACGCCGAGTTGCTGCATTTCTGCGATAACGGCATCGTGGCGCGGTTTCGCCAGAATCGTTACCGTCAGTTCGCTCAATGGTTTGCCGAGCGCAGCGGCAACATTGCGCAGGTTATCCGCCAACGGCAGATTCAGATCAATGGCGCCCTTGGCTCCCGGTCCGACGATCAGCTTTTCCATATACATATCTGGCGCGTTGAGGAAGCAGCCTTTATCGCCTACTGCCAGCACCGCCAGCGCGTTAGCCTGGCCCATCGCCGTCATGCGCGTGCCTTCAATCGGATCAACAGCAATATCCACTGCATCACCGCGACCAGTACCGACTTTTTCACCAATGTAGAGCATCGGTGCTTCGTCGATTTCACCTTCACCAATGACGATGGTGCCGTCAATGTTGACCTGGTTGAGCATTATGCGCATGGCGTTAACCGCTGCGCCGTCAGCGGTATTTTTATCGCCGCGTCCTAACCATTTGTAGCCAGCCAGCGCCGCAGATTCGGTGACGCGGGAAAATTCGATGGCAAGTTCTCGTCTCATAGCAAACTCTAAGCAGTAAGGAATGGCGCGAAGTGTAGCACAGGGGAGGGAGCGGATTATTGATGTGTGCGGGGGTTGCCCCCGCACGATTTCAGAGTCTGCGACATGCCGGATGCGGCGTGAACGCCTTATCCGATCTACACAAGATGGCATCGGCTCGTAGGCCTGATAAGACGCGTAAGCGTCGCATCAGGCGATCAGCATCAGGCAATCGGTTCAGGTGCCTGACATTACTCGTCGTGTTCTTCCCAGGCCATCGCGCGTTTGACCGCTTTTTTCCAGCCAGCGTAACGGTAATTACGCTCAGTGGTTTCGATGCCAGGACGGAACTCGCGTTCAATCACCGCTTTCTCTTGCAGCTCGTCGAGATTCTGCCAGAAGCCAACCGCCAGACCAGCAAGATAGGCCGCACCCAACGCAGTCACTTCGCGAACTTCCGGGCGCTCAACGCGCGTGCCGAGAATATCGGACTGGAACTGCATCAGGAAGTTATTTGCCACCGCGCCACCATCCACGCGCAGCGCGTGCAGACGAATACCAGAGTCGGCCTGCATTGCTTCCAGCACGTCACGCGTCTGATAAGCAATAGACTCCAGAGTCGCACGGATGATGTGGTTGGCGTTCACCCCACGAGTTAAGCCGAAAATGGCCCCGCGCGCATACGGATCCCAGTAGGGCGCACCCAGTCCGGTAAACGCCGGAACGACATACACACCGTTGGTGTTTTGCACTTTGGTGGCAAAGTATTCGGAATCGTACGCGTCGTTAATCAGCTTCATCTCATCGCGCAGCCACTGAATGGAGGCGCCCGCCATAAACACCGCACCTTCCAGCGCATAGTTTACTTCTCCGCTCGGGCCACAGGCGATGGTGGTCAGCAGACCGTTTTCTGATTTCACCGCTTTCTCGCCGGTGTTCATCAGCATAAAGCAGCCGGTACCGTAGGTATTCTTCGCCATCCCTTCTTTAACGCACAACTGGCCGAAGAGTGCCGCCTGCTGGTCGCCCGCAATCCCGGCGATCGGAATACGCGTGCCGCCTTTGCCGCCAATGTTGGTCTGACCGTACACTTCGGAAGAACGACGTACTTCTGGCAGCATCTCACGCGGGATATCCAGCGCGTCGAGCATTTTGTCGTCCCAGTCCAGAGTATGGATGTTGAACAACATGGTACGAGACGCATTAGTGTAATCAGTGACGTGAACGCGGCCCTGAGTCATTTTCCAGATAAGCCAGGTATCAACCGTACCAAACAGCAGTTCACCACGGCGAGCACGCTCGCGGGAGCCTTCCACATGGTCGAGGATCCACTTCACTTTGGTGCCAGAGAAGTACGGGTCAATCACCAGACCGGTGTTGTTACGAATGTACTCTTCCATGCCGTCACGCTTGAGATGCTCACAGATCTCGGCGGTACGACGGCACTGCCAGACAATAGCGTTATAGATAGGCTTGCCGGTTTCTTTTTCCCAGACGATGGTGGTTTCACGCTGGTTCGTAATACCGATAGCTGCAATTTGATCGGAATTAATATCTGCTTTCGCCAGCACTTCTACCAGTGTGGAGCTTTGGGTGGCCCAGATTTCCATTGGGTCGTGTTCTACCCAGCCTGGTTTTGGGTAAATTTGCTCAAATTCGCGCTGTGACACGCTAATGATATTGGCATCGTGATCCATCACGACCGCGCGGGAGCTGGTGGTGCCCTGGTCGAGCGCAACGATATATTTTTTTTCAGTCATGTTTAATTGTCCCGTAGTCACATTACAGCGAAGCTTTTTGTTCTGAAGGAGTTGTGATCTCCTTTTCTTCCACAACACAGATATCGCAAGGCAAATGGCGGCCAATCAGTTTGCGGTAGGCGAATGCACCTACAATCGCGCCAACGATAGGGCCAAAAAGCGGCACCAGGAAGTAAGGAATGTCTCTGCCGCCGGTAAAGGCGACATTGCCCCAGCCCGCCAGCCAGGCAAAGGCTTTCGGACCGATATCACGTGCTGGGTTCATGGCAAAGCCCGTTAATGGACCCATAGATGCGCCAATGACCGCAATCAGTAGACCAATCAGCAGGGGAGCCAAAGGGCCGCGCGGTACGCCGTTACCATCGTCCGTTAACGCCAGGATCAGCCCCATCAGAATAGCGGTAATCACCATCTCAACTGCGAAGGCCTGCACAAAATTGATATGAGGATTAGGATAAGTAGAGAAAGTACCCGCCAGATCAACACTTTCGACGCTTCCGCGAACAATATGATGGGTCCGCTCGAAGTCGAAGAATAAATTGTAGTAAAGCCCGTAAACTAATGCCGCAGCGCAGAAAGCACCGGCGACTTGTGAAACGATATAAGGAATAACCTTGCGCTTGTCGAAACAGGCAAACAGCCACAACGCAATGGTGACAGCTGGATTAAGATGTGCGCCGGAAACCCCTGCGGTTAGATAGATGGCCATCGCCACCCCCAGCCCCCAAATAACACTGATTTCCCACTGACCAAAAGACGCGCCAGCGACTTTAAGTGCAGCAACGCAACCGACACCGAAAAAAATCAACAACCCGGTACCGAGGAATTCAGCAATGCACTGGCCTTTCAAGGTTGATGTTTGACTCATAATCGGATCCTGAAGAGTTAATGTTTGTTGTATGCGTGAAAGTCACGGACCTCCACGATGCTTGTAGGCATGCTGTAAACTTATCGTTAACGAGCGAAAACGAGAAATATCGAACTTAAAATGTGTGTGCTTCGTCATAAAATGAGCGTTATCGCGCTATTTATTTCATCTGTTTATACATGATGCATGTTTGTTAGATCATTCGCGCAACAATTTTGTTAACATTTTCGATTGGTGTGGATTATGTCACCAGGAGAAGGATGAAAAGTGTGGCAAACCGTAATCTACAAGGCGTGCCGCTGGACAGCGATGGCGCGGCTTCATACAATCGGAGCTAACTAAAATGCGCTCGTATTTATTAAGGCGTCACCGGTAATCGGGACGAGGATTTTTATCCATCAACGCCTTGCAATTCAGGAGAGGTATGACGATGTCATTAGAAGTGTTTGAGAAACTGGAAGCAAAAGTACAGCAGGCGATTGATACCATCACTCTGTTGCAGATGGAAATCGAAGAGCTGAAAGAAAAAAACAACTCACTGTCGCAGGAAGTTCAAAATGCCCAGCATCAGCGCGAAGAGCTGGAGCGTGAGAACAACCATCTGAAAGAACAGCAGAACGGCTGGCAGGAACGTCTGCAGGCCCTGCTGGGTCGTATGGAAGAGGTTTAATCTCTTCCACGCAGAGGCGCCGCAAGGCGCCTTATTTTTTTACTTCTGTGCATTTTTAGCAGACAGCATAATCTCCATCGCCTGTTGGAGATATTTATCTGCCGTATCTGGTTTCATTAATGCAATGAGCCCCACAGCCCTGGGGGTATCTTCAAGATAAACACTGATGGTTCTCTTCTGCTGACCATCAAAATTTATCAACACGTCCTGATATTTGCAGGTGAAATGTTTGGCATTACAGTCATGAAACTGGAAAGTTTCTTCATTGTATTGATCCTTGAGATTGTCTCGCTGCATATTCTTTAACTCTTCCAGCGAGTCATCGGCGCTACGCCCTGCGGGCAGGCGGAAAGCAGAAATAAAGACGCTATTATCTTCACTTCTTATATCAATGGTTTTATCAGTACTAATGGAAACCGTATTCCAGTGTCGGTTCGGGACAGTCACGGAAATAGCGGCATTCTCAAACGTATATTGCCACGGGGTGAACATACGAAACGTATTGCCGACGTTGGATAAAAGTAGTACTCCCAATACCCAGCAGCACCCGCGAGTAAAGCTGGCGAAGTTACGCGTTTTTTTAGCGAATGTGCACAGAATACCCGACACAAGCACGGGAAGTAATAACGGTCCCAGAAGTACTGAACCGAAATACTCGCCAACCATGCCAGGATCTCCAGCAAGCAAGTTACTGTGCTGAAGATGACTAAGAAAAACAGTTATTATCCATAATATTAATAAGATAACGTATCTCATATCAATCCCTTATTATTAACATGCACATCAGATCATTGACGGGCAGAAAGCATCATTTTCATTACTTCTTCTTGATATTCGTCCAAATAATCTGGGTCGATGGCTGCGACCAGTTGTATTAAATTAGTGTTATCCAGTAGAGTCATGAAAATAGCATGTCTTACTTTGCCATCACTCATTGTTTGCACTCCTTCCTGATAAGCGCAGGCAAATCCCTGAACATCACAAACATGCATTTCTGCAGTTCCGTTTTGAGTCGCGGTAAGTTCCTCGATTGAATGTACACCGAGTTCATTTTGTGAGAAGGCAACAATAGCTAAAATAGCATGGGCATCCCGAGTCACCAGGGTTGGTCCTTGTTTTACTATATTGGCAACCCACTGTTTGCTCGGAACCGTGACGGTGATACCTGGCCCTGGGAAAGTATAATCCCATGTGCTGTGTCGTTCCCACACCGTATAGCTGCTATAGATAAGAAATAATCCCATTAACCAACAAGTGCCGCGGATAAAGCTGCGGCTGCTTCTTTTTTTTATCGTTATACAGATGATTGTGGCGATAATAAATGATAGGGCAAGTGGGTTAAAAAATACGTTAGCAAAATATAAAATCATTTCACCGGTGTTGCCAGATAAAAGGAATTTGTAGCGGAAATGGTTAACGGCTATAAGAAATAAATATAAAATTAAAAGAATAATATTTTGCATGAATACGTCCATGTATAAAAAAGGGGAATTTAATTCCCCTTTTAACGCATGGCAGAGAGTTATTCAATATCCAGCGGATCTTCAGAAAGAATAATCCCGGTATTGTCGGCATAGAGATGGTCGCCGGAGAAGAAGGTGACGCCGCCAAAATTGACGCGGACATCGCTTTCGCCAATGCCTTCGCCAGCGGCACCAACCGGAATTGCCGCCATCGCCTGGATGCCGATGTCCAGTTCTTCCAGATCATCTACCTGACGCACCGCGCCGTAAATGACCAGGCCTTCCCATTCATTTTGTACTGCCAGACGCGCCAGTTCAGCATCGACCAGTGCGCGACGAACAGAACCACCGCCATCGACGACAAGGACACGACCACGGCCATTCTGTTCGAGCAGATCGTACAGCAACCCGTTGTCCTCGAAACATTTTACCGTGATGATTTGTCCGCCAAACGACGCCCGTCCACCAAAGTTGGAGAACAGCGGTTCCACGACGTTGACATCTTCTTGATAGATGTCACAAAGCTCGGAAGTATCGTATTTCATAGGCTTAACATTCAGTTGCTGCGAGAATTTTCAGTATATCGCGCTATGTGGGTTGTTGGCAAAATCATCAATTGTTAATTGATATTTGTCAGTTATGTAGCCCACTGGCTTAAGAATATTCCCAAAACAAACAGCAGGTTAGTTAGTAATGCTCCTTTGACGGTGCGTTCCAGCATCGGACGCATCGCCACCGGGTCCATTTCACGCATCACATAACGGGCTTGCTTCACCAGCAACGGTGCTGCCAGCAGGAACAGCCAACCCCACAGGCTATGCAGTGAAAAGAGATTAAACAGCGCCAGGCACACCAGCGAGCCCATCAGCAGGCAAGCATGGTAACGACGGGCGTTCACTTCACCTAAGCGCACTACCAGTGTGTTTTTGCCATTCTCGCGGTCGCTATTGATATCGCGCAGATTGTTAATATTGAGCACCGCCGTTGCCAGCAGACCACAGGCCGTTGCCGGAAGGATCAGCGCCGGAATCAGCGTATGCGCCTGCAAATACCAGCTGCCCATCACACTCAACCAACCAAAGAACACCAGTACGGAAATATCACCCAGGCCGATATAACCATAAGGACGATTGCCCACGGTATAGGTGATAGCGGCGATAATTGATAACCCACCAAGAATCAGGAAGCCGACAAAATCAGCCAGGTTATGACACGCCACCGCGACCAGCGCCAGTCCAGAGAGGCAAATGAGCACGACGGTAATAATGAGCGCCCGTTTCATCTCTTGCTGGGTAATGACCCCTTTTTGCATGCCGCGCAGCGGTCCAATACGATCAGGTTTGTCGCTACCTTTGACAGCATCACCGTAGTCATTGGCGAGGTTAGAGAGGATCTGTAATAGCCCGGCGGTAATGAGTGCCAGCAGAGCGACCAGCGGATCGAAGTGACCTTGCCACCATGCCAGCGCCGTCCCGACGATAATTGCAGCAAAGGCGAGGGGGAGGGTTTTAGGTCGTAAACTTTCCAGCCACGCCTGAGTTCGGCTAATTTGTTGTTCAGTCATAATACGCGCCAATAAAAATGGGGCCTTTCAGCCCCATCAAACAATGATGAAAATGATTGAACGCGATTATAGGATAAAACGGCTCAGATCTTCATCTGCCACCAACGCATCCAGATGTTTGCTCACATAATCTGCGTCAATAGTGATGGTTTGACCGCTTAAATCGCTGGCGTCGTAGGAGATCTCTTCCATCAAACGCTCCAGAACGGTATGTAAACGACGCGCACCGATGTTTTCGGTAGATTCGTTTACCTGCCATGCCGCTTCTGCAATGCGTTTGATACCGGAGTCGGTGAACTCAATATTCACGCCTTCGGTCGCCATCAGTGCTTTGTACTGCACGGTGATAGAGGCATTCGGCTCGGTCAGAATACGCTCAAAGTCGCTGGTGGTCAGGGCCTGCAGCTCAACGCGGATCGGCAGACGACCTTGCAGTTCTGGGATCAGGTCAGACGGTTTCGCAACCTGGAATGCACCAGAAGCGATAAACAGAATGTGGTCAGTTTTGACCATCCCGTGTTTGGTGGAAACGGTGCAACCTTCTACCAGCGGCAGCAGGTCACGCTGAACGCCTTCACGAGAAACATCCGGGCCGGAGGATTCGCCGCGCTTACAGATTTTGTCGATTTCGTCGATGAACACGATCCCGTGCTGTTCTACGGCGTCGATAGCGTCTTGCTTCAATTCTTCCGGATTTACCAGTTTCGCCGCTTCTTCTTCAATCAGCAGCTTCATGGCGTCTTTGATTTTCAGCTTACGCGCTTTTTGCTTCTGACCGCCCAGGTTCTGGAACATAGACTGCAGTTGGCTGGTCATCTCTTCCATTCCCGGAGGCGCCATAATTTCAACGCCCATCGGTGCTGCGGCAAGATCGATCTCGATTTCTTTGTCATCGAGTTGGCCTTCACGCAGTTTTTTGCGGAATGCCTGACGGGCAGCGGAAGGTTCCTGCTGCTGCTCGGTCTGTCCCCAGTTGTTTTTAGCCGGTGGGATCAGCACGTCGAGAATACGTTCTTCTGCCAGTTCTTCAGCGCGATAACGGTTTTTCTCGATAGCTTGTACACGCACCATTTTCACTGCGGCATCGGTCAGGTCGCGAATAATAGAATCGACTTCTTTACCTACATAACCGACTTCGGTGAATTTGGTTGCTTCAACTTTGATGAACGGCGCGTTCGCCAGCTTAGCCAGACGACGGGCGATTTCAGTTTTACCGACGCCGGTCGGGCCGATCATCAGAATGTTTTTCGGGGTCACTTCATGGCGCAACTCTTCGTTGAGCTGCATGCGGCGCCAGCGGTTACGCAGTGCAATCGCCACGGAACGCTTAGCGTTATCCTGGCCGATAATGTGCTTATCAAGTTCGCTGACGATTTCGCGTGGGGTCATTTCAGACATGGGAGATCCTTACGCTTTGTAGCTTAATTCTTCGATGGTATGGAAATGGTTGGTATAGATGCAAATATCGCCTGCAATATCCAACGCCTTTTCAGCAATTTCACGGGCGCTAAGTTCTGTGTTTTCTAACAGAGCGCGTGCCGCAGCCTGGGCGTAAGGGCCGCCGGAGCCGATAGCAATAAGATCGTTTTCTGGCTGTACCACGTCACCGTTACCGGTGATGATCAGCGATGCAGTTTCGTCCGCGACCGCCAACAATGCTTCAAGTTTGCGCAACATGCGATCGGTACGCCAGTCTTTTGCCAGCTCAACTGCCGCTTTAACCAGATGGCCCTGATGCATTTCCAGTTTACGTTCAAACAGTTCGAACAACGTGAAGGCATCCGCCGTGCCGCCGGCAAAGCCTGCGATCACTTTATCGTTATACAGGCGGCGAACTTTTTTAACGTTGCCTTTCATTACGGTGTTACCCAGTGTGGCCTGACCATCACCGGCGATTACTACGTGGCCATTACGGCGTACGCTTACTATAGTTGTCACGAGCAGACCCCTTGGTTAGGAATACAGAATTCAAGCCCCGCACAATTGTGCGGGGCATAATGCAAGTATAGATGGGGGAGATTTTGAGGGTTTCAACCCCCGGTGGCGAGCCGAATGCAGTTTGTATGGCCTGCCATCTTCAAACGATTGAGGGTGTTGTCAGCGTTCTCTTTGCCTTTCACCGGCCCGATGACCACACGATTCCAGCCATTGTTGGTGGTAATTTTCGAGTCAAAGCCTTCGAAAGCCAACTGCGCACGTACAGTCTCAGCCTGTTCAGCACCTTTAAATGAACCGCACTGAACCATCCAGCGACGTTCATCTTTCTTCTCCGCTGTTGGTTTCGGCGCTTCAGCCGCGCGTGCTACTGGTGCGGCCTGCTGTGGCTTCGGCTGCGAGGTTGTATGCGCAGGCGTTTGCAGCAGATCCTGGTACGGTTGCTGGGTAGAAGCCGGTTTAGACTGGCGCGGTTGCGCCTGTACCGGCGCGGCTTGCGACGTACGCGTCTGTTGCTGCCAGCTTTGCTCGGTCGTACGCGACTGCTGAGCCAGGCGTTGCTGTTCCGCTAACTGCTGCGCCTGACGCTGGCGTTGCAGCGTTTGCTGGCGCTGTTCCGGCGTCTGCTCATTCCACGGGACTTCGGCAAGCTGCGTTGGTTGCTGACGCATATCAGCCTGCATTTGTTCAAGAAGTTGGCGCTGCTCCGGAGTCAGCTGATCCGGCGTTTTCACTTCGCCGCCAGCAGACGGTTCTGTTGGCGCACGCACGCCCGGCTGGCGACTTTCCAGCTCTTTAATGTAGCGCCAACGTTCTTCCGGTTTCGGAGGTAGTCCGTTTCCGGTCACTTTCTGGCTTTGCAGCGTCTCAGACTCTTCTTTCTTGTGGTGCGTAATGAAGTACAGACCCCCGATAAAGGTCACAAGAACGGCTGCAGCAATAGCGACCATTGCGGGAGAAACCGCAGGCATATTTCGTTGCTTTTTCCGTGAGGTGCTCTTTTTTCGCCGCGAAGGTGCCGGTTGGCTGCGGCGTACATAATCTCGTTGTGCCACTATCGTTTCGCTGTATTTATTCGTTCGTCAGCCCGCCATGTTACTTAAGCGGCGGGCCTTTGACCAGTCACGGAAGCCTTAAAGGTTTACTTTAAGATAACGTGCGCGTCGATCCCCGGATAATAAGCTCGCAGTCCATTAAACGTGAGCCGCTTCCGACCGTTTGCCCCTGCATTTGATCAAGCAGTAACAGCATAGCTTCCCGACCAATTTCGTAGCGCGGCTGTGAAATGGTTGTCAGCGGCGGATCGCAAAATTGTGTCAGGTCGATGTTGTCAAAACCGATTATGGAAAGGTCGTCAGGGACTTTCAGCCCCTGGCGTTTCGCCTGAGACAGTGCGCCGAGCGCCATTACATCGCTATGACAGAAGACGGCAGTTGGCGGTTGCGGAAGGTCGAGCAGCTGTTGCATGGCTTTACTTCCGGCTTCGAAGGTGAAGTCGCCCCGGGCGATATATTGCGGATCAACCATAATGCCGCAGCGACGCAGTGCCTGAACGTAGCCTTGTAGACGGTAGTGACACAATGGCATCTCTTCGGGGCCGGCAATACAGCCAATCAGTTTATGCCCTTGTTCATACAGATAATTTACGGCATCAAAGGCAGCGGTCAGGTTGTCGATATGAACCGTAGGCAGTTCCAGCTCTGGTGCGAATTCGTTCGCCATCACCATCGGCGGCAGATTACGTTGTTCCTCTATGCTTGCATCAAACGGCAGCCTTGAACCCAGCAGCAACATGCCATCAATTTGTTTGGTGATGATCAAGTCGATAAAGGTCTTTTCTTGCTGATTTTGGTGTGCGCAGTCGCCAATCAGTACCAGATATCCATGACTTGCCGCCGTGACTTCGATACCGCGAATAATTTCGCTAAAGAAGGGGTCGCAGATATCCGGGACAATCACCAGAATCGTTCGGGATTCATTACGCTTAGCGTTACGCCCCATTGGCTGCGGAAAATAACCCACTTCCCGGGCCGCTTTTTCAACCCGATTACGGGTGGCCTGGGAGACTTTATCTGGATTCATTAATGCTCGGGAGACGGTCGCTGTAGAGACTTTTGCCTTCAGGGCAACGTCTTTCATTGTTGCGGCAGTTTCCTGCTTCTTCGCTTTCACACTCACTCCTCGCCTGGCACGTCAGGCGTACTACATCCATGTTTACTTCATATCGGCAACATTTTTAGCAGATAGTGCGTGAAAACGGTTACAGAATTTTCATGAAAAGTGTGATGAATATTTAATTTTTCGATCCGCCTCGCATCGTGAGTGGTTTACCCCTCAATGGGATCAACATCCAGCACCCATTTCACTTTGCGTGAATCCGGTATGGTATTGATAAGCGCCAGTGTGCCATTGATGATGTGTTGTAAACGCACGCGGGAAGGGTGCTGCAACAAGATTTGCCAGCGCCAGCGACCGCCGCGTTTAGGCGCCAGAGCCGGAACCGGGCCGAGAACCCACAATTTGTCATCCGCCAGTGGGCTGGAGAGAAGCAGATTACGCAACTGTTGCAGGAACAGCGGCGCGTGCTGATTGTTATGATCCTCCGCGCGCACAATCACATGGCTGGTCCACGGCGGCAGTTGCATCATTCGCCGCTCGGCCAACGCCTGTTCCGCAAAAGCGTCATAACCTTTATACAGCAAGGTTTGTAAGAGAGGATGTTCCGGATGGTGCGTTTGCAGCACCACCTCACCTTGTTTACCTGCGCGTCCGGCACGGCCTGCCACCTGGGTGTATAGCTGGGCAAAACGCTCCGCCGAGCGAAAATCGGCAGAAAACAGCGCGCCGTCCACGTCCAGTAATGCAACCAGCGTTACATCCGGGAAATGGTGACCTTTCGCCAGCATTTGCGTGCCAATCAAAATTCGCGCGCCGCCGCGATGCACTTCTGCCAGCTGCTGCTCCAGTGCGCCTTTACGGCTGGTGGTATCGCGGTCGATACGTGAAATGGCTACACCAGGGAAAAGCGGCGCTAACGTCTGTTCAAGTTGTTCTGTTCCCAGACCCACCGGCACCAGATGGGTAGAGCCGCAGGACGGACACTGGCGCGGTACTGGACGCTGACTGTCGCAATGATGGCAGCGCAAATGCTGCTGCGCCTGATGCAACGTGTAGTAGTGATCGCAACGTGGACATTCGGCAATCCAGCCGCAGTCGTGGCACAGCAGTGCAGGCGCAAAACCACGGCGGTTAAGAAAGAGAATGACCTGGTTATCGGCCTGCAAATGCTGGCGCATACGGGTGATTAACGCCGGAGCCAGCCCCGCCTGCACCTTCTGACCCTTTAAATCCAGTACATGTTGAATTGCCGGACGCGCATTACCCGCCCGACGTGTCAGGCGCAGCAGGCGGTATTTATTCTGCTGCACGTTGCATAGCGTTTCCAGTGCGGGTGTTGCCGAGCCGAGAATTATCGGGATTTGCTCGCTGTGCGCGCGATATACCGCCAGGTCGCGGGCATGATAGCGCCAGCCTTCCTGCTGCTTGTAGGAACTGTCGTGCTCTTCATCGATAACAATCACACCGAGATTTTTAAACGGTGTAAATAGTGCGGAACGGGTGCCAATTACAATCGCCGCCTCGCCATTTTTCGCTTTCAGCCAGGCCGAAAGGCGCTCACTGTCATTCAGGCCGGAATGCAGAACTTCCACTGGCGCATTAAACCGTTCACGAAAACGGGCGATTGTCTGGGGGGTCAGGCCGATTTCCGGCACCATCACCAGCGCCTGCTTGCCCTGAGCGAGCACGTTTTCCAGCACGCTTAGATAAACTTCCGTTTTCCCGGAGCCAGTGACGCCTGCCAGCAGCCAGGCAGAAAAAGTATCCGCTGCGCTATGAATTGCGCCAACGGCGGTGGCTTGTTCGGTATTCAGCCGTAGACGTTCGCCAGTAACAGCATAGTTCGTTCGCCAGTCGCTAAATTCCGGCGTTTCGCTTGCCAGCTCGCAAAGACCTTTTTTGCGCAGCGCCTGTAGTGCGGCATCGTTGAATTCAAGTTCCGCTACCTGGTCACGCCAGATTTTCCCTTGTCGCAACGCCGCCAGCGCCTGTTGTTGCTTAGGTGAACGTTTCAGGCTGTTGATATCCACCGCCTGGCCTTGTTCGGTAGCAAACCAGTACCACATGGGCGCGTTCGCTGCAGGCCGCCCCTGGCGCAGTAAAATCGGCAAGGCATGAAACAATACATCGCCAATTGGATGATGATAGTAATCCGCCGCCCAAAGCAGTAAGCGCCAAACGGAACTGGAAAAAACGGGTTCACTGTCCAGCACTTCTACTACGGTTTTCAGTTCGTTGAGCGGCAACTCGCTGACGTCGCTAACTGACACGACAATCCCGATGCGCTCCTGCTGTTTGCCAAACGGCACGCGCACACGACACCCAGCTTTAACCGTCATACCTTCTGGCAGGAGATAGTCAAAGGTGCGGGGAAGCGGAACGGGCAAGGCAACGTGGGCAACGGGCATAGCATCATCCTGACTTGAAATTCGGTGGAACAGTATACACATTGCGGTAGAGGAGTGCGGATCAGTTTGCATACGCTGGTTAATTTCTGTATGATTCGGCGCCTTTGATACGAAATGATCGTATTGAAACTATACTTTAAACATCGCGTGGTGTCTGGCGTTAGGGCTGGAAGAGCGACGCGGCCTTAAACCGAGGTTTTCCCATGAAAAAAGATATTCACCCGAAATACGAAGAAATTACTGCTAGCTGCTCTTGCGGTAACGTAATGAAAATCCGCTCCACCGTTGGTCATGACCTGAACCTCGACGTGTGCAGCAAGTGCCACCCGTTCTTCACTGGCAAACAGCGTGATGTTGCTACCGGTGGCCGTGTTGACCGCTTCAACAAGCGTTTCAACATCCCGGGCAGCAAATAAGACCGGATTTCCGAAAAAAGCGCCGAACGGCGCTTTTTTTGTGCCTGAAAACTTTCATTAGCAGGATAACGTATTGGATCTTTATCTTTCCTTTACATCGCGAAAATCCATTTTATCAATACCGTATTTTTTCATGCGCAAATACAGCTTTTTTCTGGGGATCTGAAAGTAATCGGCAACGTCGTTGATACGTCCCTGGAAGAAGTTGAGTGCATCAATAATTATTTGTCTTTCATAGCTTTCTACACGTTCATCAAGTGGTGTTGGATCAGCATCCATCATCTGCAAACTGACTGAATCGTCCAGCATTAAAACACCCACAGCCACCAATTCTGCTGCATTTATTAATTCAATGATATTACCGGGCCAGGTTCGCGCCATCAGTCGCTTATAAAACGTTTTCCCCAGCAGCGGTTGTTGGCGATTTAATCGTTTACAGGTGAGAGTCAGATAATGGTGAAAAATAGGCTCAATATCCCCCGGGCGTTGACTTAGCGGTGGGCATTCGATGTGGGTAAGTGAAAAAAGAAAATACAATGCGGGAATAATTTTTTGTGTGGCGGCAAGTGCAGCCAGAGGGCTTTGATTAACAACAATCAGACGAAACGACCGATCCTGTGGGCGTTCCTGGAGTTGAATCAAGAGACGCTGATTTTCTTGCGTTAAATATTCAAGTTCTTTTAATAACAGCGTGCCACCTTTTGCTTCTTCCACCCATTCTTCCAGCGGTTGCTGACTATTAGCGCTGAGTGTGCGTTCAATTAAAGGCCTTTCCTTGCGAGAACTAAATTGGTGAAGATAATGGGCGGCTAATGTTCTGCCGGTTCCAGGTTCGCCGTAAAAACAGACGGGAAGATCGGTTTCTGCCAGAGTTTCAAGCTGCTGACGCGTCTGACGAACCCAGCCACTGTTACCAATTAAGTGCCGATTAAATTGCGCTCGTCGCCATTTTTTTTGTTCCAGATAATCTTCACGCTCTGCCAGCGCTTTTTCGATAAGCGATAAAAATTGTTCCGGATTGATCGGTTTTTGCAGGAAATCCCACGCTCCTTTTTTTACCGCTTCAACGGCCATTGGGACATCGCCGTGGCCGGTGATCATCAGAATGGGAAGATTAGGATCAATCAGCATTATTTTTTCCAGCAGCATAATGCCTGAAATATCCGGCATGCAAACGTCGCATACCACGATTCCTTCCCAGGTATCTTGCAGCAATTGCAGCGCTTCTGAAGGGTTGCTACAGGTACATACTGCATAGCCCTCTTGCTGTAAGAGAGAACTGTAGGCTTGCAGAACATCATTGTCGTCATCAATGAGCAGTATTGTTGGAGTTGTATCTGTCATGCTTAAACTTTCCTGAAACATAGAATAACCAACGCATGGCGGTCGAGGGTTGACGCAATATATAGCTCTCCCTGGCACTGACGCATAATAGAATGACTAATCGAAAGACCAATACCTAAACCTACAGCTTTGTCAGTCGTAAACGGTGTTAATAGTCGATCAGCCAGAAGCACTGGCCAACCTTTTCCATTATCAGCAATATAGAGCGTTAACGTGGTATCTTCTTCTTCAAAGTTAATGGTTATTGTGGGCGGTTTTTCCTGACTGGCTTCCAGGGCATTCGTAAATAAATTAACTAAAACTTGTTGAATCAAAACATCGTCGCCATAAACGGCAGGAAAATTATCCGGGTAGTGAAGAGATGCTTTCAGTGGTCGATGTTTTAATGCCAGAAGCTCCCAGGATGAATAAATTACCGGCTGTAAATTAATTGCCCCACCTACGAGTTCACTATCGCGTCGGCGGGCGAAGTTTCGCAGTCGTTTAACGATATTATCCATGCGCTCAACCAGCGATCGCATCGTAACGATATAGTTTTTCGCCAAACCAGAGTCTTGTTGCTCTATAGCGCGATTGGCGCTGAACAGGTACATAGATAATGCATTAAGCGGTTGATTGATTTCATGTGCCAGTGTTGTCATTGTCTGCCCAACTACGGCCAGTTTGGCGGTTTGGATCAATTCACTTTGTGCGGTTCGCAGATTTTTTTCTGTCGCGATTCGATCACAGATTTCCTGCCCCAGTTGACGTTGCTGTTGATTAATTTGCTCTATCGTCTGGCGGAGTAGGTTGGCAATTCTACCAAGCTCATCATTGCCGGAGACTGGAATATCTGCATCGAGTTCACCGTTACTTAATTTGACGACGGCATCATTCAGTAAGCGAAAACGGCGGATCATCCTTGGTCGAATGTAGAAGTAATTCACCAGAATAACGAACAGTAAGGCCGTCACCATAGCGGCAAAAATCAGTAGTCCACTGATTTGCATTATTTTTTCTAATCGCAGATTGAAAGTTTGTAGCTGTTGATGGCTATTACCCAGTTGCGTTTCTAATTGGCCGCGTATTTGCGTAAATACACGCTCTTTATCCCTGATAGTATTCATAAGGGTCTGTTGAGCCTGCTGCCAGGCGGCCAGAGTTCCAGGTAGATAATTTTGCTGTGTACCCAGTTCCCACAGGGAATAAACTGTCTGGTGTAATGTAATAGTGCTGGAATAAGAAGCTAACGACCGCACATTTTCGTCAATGCTATGCTTCAAAAAATCCAGGTATTGAATATGTTGTCTTAACGACTCAGTATCATTGTTATGCGTGTTAAGCATCTCCTTTAAGGTACTGACGATTTCAGTTTCTATATGTGAGAGTTCGAAAACGAGCTGTAACTCGTTTTGAATAGATTGCAGTGCATTTTGCAACCCCTGGTTTTCGTGAAGATCTTTCCGTTGGCTGAGTTGATTGAGCAATGATGATTGTTGCCAACTTAAATCCTGAGTCAGGGAGTTGAGTTCATTATTGAAATCGTCATGCAACCAGTTAACTCTTGACGATATAACGTCGAGTTTTCCGTTTTCCTTATTGTGTTCATTCAATGCCTTATCGAGATTGCCAAGCAATTTGCGACTACTGGCGACCTGTTGGTTAAGCGCACTTTGATGTACTGAATCAAGATGGGGATTAATCGACTGAATTTTTTGTAGCCGTTGTTCAATTTGCTCTCTTACCTGAAGGCGGCTATCGGTGTTGGTTGTCTGTTGTAGCTCATTGAATTCATTTACCAATGCCGTAAGGTTTTCTTCAAAAAGAAATGAAGCCTGAATTCGTGGGAAATAATCGTCAAGTGCGTAGCGAACCTGGGAATTTTGTTCATGCCAGGAATAAAGGCTAACTACACTAACGAATAGCGTAAGAACGGCACTAAAAACAAAGGCGAGACGCAAGCTCGTCCCGATAGTATGTAGTTGTTTCACTTTAATGACTCAAGTTGTGAATTCACTAATTGCTGCTGCTGCAGGAAAAACTGCTGCCATGCCATAATCTGGGCTTCACGAAAACCTGATTGCAGCTCGAATTGCTGTAGATATGTTGGATTAACAGACTGTTGCGGGGTAATGGGAACCGCGGTTAATAGTGCGCGTACCTCTGGCAATGTCCGCTTAAGCCGATGTTCTGCGGCATATAATGCTTTCCAACTTTTCTGAAGCTCGGTAAGGCGAAAAGTAATCGCATAATCAAATAACAATTGCACGAGCTTTTGGCGTTGCATGATCAATGGGTAATCAAGCGAAGGAGATGCAAATAACCGCATTTGTTGGTCAGCGAGTGGAGTGCCGGAGGGCAGAGGATATACCGGATACTTCCCTGAATCAGAATCGCTCAGTGCTTGCTGGCCTTCCGGACTCAACAAGAAATCAATAAAACGTCCCGCCTCTTGTGGATGATTACTGCCTTCTGTAATGGCAATAAACATAGGCGCTGCGCGCGAGTTGGGGAAATAGCTGAAACGTAAAGTTGAATTATTAAGCAGTACGTTAGCGTAATTGTCGATTACCGGACCAGCGTCCCCCAATCCTGTGCTGATCTTATTTGCTACGCCGAAGCTACGCGATGAAATGGTGGCGAGATTACCGCCTATTTTCAGTAGTGTACTCCAACCGCTACTCCATCCTTGTTGTTGCAGAAGATCTTCAATCATCAGATGAGTCGTATCTGAACGAGAAGGACTGCTCATTAATAGCGTTCCTTGATAACGCGACTTACTTAATTCCTGCCATGACGTTGGCACAGGCTCTTTTTTGTCTTCCAGATGCGCCACATTGATAAGAATTCCGTAGCCCGATATGGCAACAGCAACGGTGGTTGAACGAATGGATTCTGGTACTAACTTTCTACTTGTTTCTATTTGATTATTAAATGGCTGAAGCAGATTTTTACTTTGTAACCGCTGTAGCAACATAGGGGATGAACTCAGTACCAGATCAATATTTTCACCCAATGGATTTTCCAGCAGGCGCTCAATAGATGCACTGGTTCGGTTGAGCGTACGGATTTTGGTTGCCTGTGGTTGCTTTTGCCATTGACTGATAATGTGCTCTGTCGCTTCCGAAGAAAGCGTTGTAGCAATCACTAATTCATGCGCTGAGGCAACGCTGATATATAAAATCCAACAGATTAGCGCTCTTTGTATAATGCGAATCATGTCAAAAATCCCATTAATAAGAGATAAATTCCTGGGCTGTAATCCATGTTGTTATCCATTAGTTAACATAAGCAACGAACTTCAAGCCATGTGTTTTTGTATTTGTAAATTATCATTAATTTGGCAAGCAACCAGCATTACTATATCCGCAAGTGACTGTTACGGAAATGCTCATTAATTAATTTCCACATTTTCGCTCTCAGATTCAGGTTCTGACTGTATAGCAGTAAAAAATGAAATTTTTTATTGGCGGCTTCAGCCCATTTTTTTACCCGTTGAGGATGGTAATAACAAGCACTATCGTGAATAGGGTCATCTGCGGTGGCCTGATGCAGACTTAGCGCCTCAGTAATCATGACGGAGTTCCAGTCTTCAGAAACCATAAAAAAGGCTTTAATTCGATTACAAATCCGCGTGTTACGACGGGTATCCTGAAGGTGTTCAGACTCTGTTTTTTGTTGTGCGGTGATGAAGGTTTTCATGTTGTGCAGCATGGTTCTCAGGCATAACAAGAACAAGTATCTTCAATGATCCCGATTATAGAGGCAAAATATGTGATTGAACTCAAAAAATGAAAATTTTAATAAAACTAATTTTTTTTAAATTGGGCCTGTTGTAACACGTTAAGATTTAAATAATAGCCATGTTGCATTTTCCAAAATCAAATATGGGAAAGAAATGGAACATTGGATTTGTTTTTTTGAGTCAGTTTTGACTCATTTGCCCTGTATTGTAACTTAAACTCTCTTGCTTCACTATCTTCAAAACTCACTAAGCAAAGGCTTTTTAAATACTCTTCAGAGAGTGGTAATGAGCATTGCTATGAATATTATTATTTGTTTAAACAACACTATGAACTGGAAGGTGATATATGCTTTCTTTATTGAAACCTAAAGTGACAACACATAAGGTTCCTGAAAGTGAAGTGAAAAGTACCTATAATCGTTACCGTATGCAGGCGTTATTCAGCGTATTTATCGGTTATCTTTCGTATTACATTGTCAGGAATAACTTTGTTCTCTCTACACCGTATTTAAAACAAGAGCTTAATCTTTCTGCGACGCAAATAGGGCTGTTAAGCAGTTGTATGCTGATCGCCTACGGTATTAGTAAAGGGATAATGAGCAGTCTGGCGGATAAAGCTAATCCCAAAGTATATATGGCAGTGGGTTTAATACTTTGTGCTCTCGTTAACGTGGCACTTGGTTTTAGTTTCGCATTCTGGATGTTTGCAGGACTTGTCATTCTGAATGGTTTCTTTCAGGGAATGGGTGTTGGCCCGTCGTTTATTACGATCGCCAACTGGTTTCCTCGTAAAGAACGGGGCATCGTCGGTGCGGTCTGGAATATTTCGCACAACGTGGGTGGCGGTATTGTTGCTCCGATTGTTGGCGGTGCATTTGCTGTGCTGGGGACTGAACACTGGAAAATAGCAACATATGTTATTCCAGCGATTGTCTCTGTTGTCATTGCTATCGTGGTACTGATGTCAGGTAAAGGTTCACCGGTAAGTGAAGGTTTGCCGCCATTAAACGAAATCGTTCCGGACGACGTCAGCATTAAAGCAAAAGATGATCGTGCGCCGGAAGATATGACTGCCTGGCAAATTTTTTGTACCTATGTGCTTAAAAATAAGAATGCCTGGTTTGTCTCTTTCGTTGATGTTTTTGTCTATATGGTGCGTTTCGGAATTATCAGCTGGTTACCTATTTATCTGTTAAGCGTGAAGCATTTTACGAAGACCGAAATGAGTACGGCATTTTTAATCTTCGAATGGGCGGCTATTCCAACGACATTATTTGCTGGCTGGTTGAGTGATAAATTATTTCATGGTCGCCGTATGCCGCCAGCGATTATCAGTATGGTATTAATTTTCTTCTGCCTGTTGGGCTACTGGAAAAGTGATTCTCTACTCTCTATTACTATTTTCGCTGCTTGCGTGGGCTGCCTTATCTATGTTCCGCAGTTCCTGGCCTCTGTTCAGACCATGGAAATTGTTCCCAGTTTTGCCGTGGGCTCCGCTGTCGGTTTGCGTGGTTTCATGAGCTATATTCTTGGAGCGACGCTTGGTACAAGCCTGTTTGGTATTATGGTCGATGAGGTTGGTTGGGATGGTGGTTTTTATCTTCTGCTTGCTGGTGTTATCTGTTGCATCATTTTCTGTACGTTAACGCACTTTGGTGCGATCGCTATGGAAAAACAACGTCAAAATGATGCTGAGACGTATCAACCAGAGCTTCAGACCCAAAAAAGCTAGGTTTTAGGGCCAGTCACGATGTGATTGGCCCACTCGCTTACTTTCATCACCGATTTTGCACCAGTTTGGTTGCGTAAAGCGCATTTCGAGTTATGGCAAAACGCGATTAACGTTTGCAGCGGGAACGACAATCCCGCTATACCAGCCGTGTTCACAGTAATCCATTACCACGAAAACAGCGGCCACTCTTTGGCGACGGTAGTGAGTTGTGGCGCATCGAAAAGGGCTTGTGGCGAAACCACCGTTTCCTCAAGCGGGATATTTTTACCGTAGCGTTCTTTAAGCTTTCCCTGGACCAGCGGGTTGCTGAGATCGAACTCTTTCAGCTTTTGCTGTTCACCCATGCGCATTCCCAGCGCGTTCTGATAAACCTTCCATACAACTTCCGAACAGTACTGGCGATCGTCGCTCCATGAGAAGCTGAAATCATACGGTTTACCGAGATAACGTTTTGCCGTTTGCGCCAGTTTTTGCTGTTGTTCGGTATTCAGTCCGCCTTCAACGCGGCGAACAATGTATTTGCCATCTTCACCGTGGGCTATCCATTGTTTGAGCGGGGTGTATTTCACCGGGCCGACTGCTTCAAAAACGTAAGGCTTTTTGTTGCGTATCACCAGCATACCGGTGTGGCTGTAATCGGAATGAGTTGCCAGTTGGATCGCTTTACTTTGCGATGAGCGAGAGATCTGAAAGATGATGTCGCCGGTTTGCGGCTGCCAGGCAAAGGCAGGTACAGAAACCAGCAGGCTGAGGATCAGCAGCCTGTTTTTCATAGTTAAACGTCCATGTATAAAAAGCGGTGGGTCGCAGACAACGTGCTCGTTGTTTATGCCGGATGCGGCGTGAACGCCTTATCTGGCCTACAAGTTCGTGCAAATTCAATAAATTGCAATATGACGTAGGCCTGATAAGCGTAGCGCATCAGGCGATTCCACTCCGCGCCGCTCTTTTCCGCATTAGTATTCCCACGTCTCCGGGTTAATCCCCATCTCACGCATGATCTCTTTTGCCGCTTCCGGAATTTCGTCGCTGCGCTCTTTACGCAGGTCGGCATCATCCGGCAGAGGTTGCCCGGTAAAGGCATGCAGAAACGCTTCGCACAGCAGTTCGCTGTTGGTAGCGTGACGCAGGTTGTTCACCTGACGACGCGTGCGTTCATCGGTGAGGATTTTTAACACCTTAAGAGGAATGGAAACCGTAATCTTTTTGACTTGTTCACTCTTCTTGCCGTGCTCAGCGTATGGGCTGATATATTCGCCGCTCCATTCAGCCATGAGATACTTAATCCTCTTCGTCAATAAATTGAAACCAGACCACACAATTAATGTGGGTAATGGCCATAAACCCGCATAGTTTACCGTACAGGCGCTACCGTGACATCGTGTAATGCACCTGTCGGCGTGATAATGCATGTAATTTTAACGGTTATTGGGGAATTGCTCAATCTATACGCAAAGAAGTTTAGATGTCCAGATGTATTGACGTCCATTAACACAATGTTTACTCTGGTGCCTGACTTTTCACCGACAAAGCCCAGGGAACTTCATCACATGACGCGTAAACAGGCCACCATCGCAGTGCGTAGCGGGTTAAATGACGACGAACAGTATGGTTGCGTTGTCCCTCCGATCCATCTTTCCAGCACCTATAACTTTACCGGATTTAACGAGCCGCGCGCGCATGATTACTCGCGTCGCGGCAACCCAACGCGCGATGTGGTTCAGCGGGCACTGGCAGAACTGGAAGGTGGTGCTGGTGCAGTGCTTACTAATACCGGCATGTCCGCGATCCACCTGGTGACTACCGTCTTTTTGAAACCCGGCGATCTGCTGGTTGCGCCACACGACTGCTACGGCGGCAGCTATCGCCTGTTCGACAGCCTGGCGAAACGCGGTTGCTATCGCGTGTTGTTTGTTGATCAAGGCGATGAACAGGCATTACGGGCAGCGCTGGCAGAAAAACCCAAACTGGTACTGGTAGAAAGCCCAAGTAATCCATTGTTACGCGTCGTGGATATTGCGAAAATCTGCCATCTGGCAAGGGAAGTCGGGGCGGTGAGCGTGGTGGATAACACCTTCTTAAGCCCGGCATTACAAAATCCGCTGGCATTGGGTGCCGATCTGGTGTTGCATTCATGTACGAAATATCTGAACGGTCACTCTGACGTGGTGGCTGGCGTGGTGATTGCTAAAGACCCGGACGTTGTCACTGAACTTGCCTGGTGGGCAAACAATATTGGCGTGACGGGCGGCGCGTTTGACAGCTATCTGCTGCTACGCGGGTTGCGAACGCTGGTGCCGCGTATGGAGCTGGCGCAGCGCAACGCGCAGGCGATTGTGAAATATCTGCAAACCCAGCCGTTGGTGAAAAAACTGTATCACCCGTCGCTGCCGGAAAATCAGGGGCATGAAATTGCCGCGCGTCAGCAAAAAGGCTTTGGCGCAATGTTGAGTTTTGAACTGGATGGCGATGAGCAGACGCTGCGTCGTTTCCTGGGCGGGCTGTCGTTGTTTACGCTGGCGGAATCATTAGGGGGAGTGGAAAGTTTAATCTCTCACGCCGCAACCATGACACATGCAGGCATGGCACCAGAAGCGCGTGCTGCCGCCGGGATCTCCGAGACGCTGCTGCGTATCTCCACCGGTATTGAAGATGGCGAAGATTTAATTGCCGACCTGGAAAATGGCTTCCGGGCTGCAAACAAGGGGTAAAAATGAGTGTGATTGCGCAGGCAGGGGCGAAAGGTCGTCAACTGCATAAATTTGGTGGCAGTAGTCTGGCTGATGTGAAGTGTTATTTGCGTGTCGCGGGCATTATGGCGGAGTACTCTCAGCCTGACGATATGATGGTGGTTTCCGCCGCCGGTAGCACCACTAACCAGTTGATTAACTGGTTGAAACTAAGCCAGACCGATCGTCTCTCTGCGCATCAGGTTCAACAAACGCTGCGTCGCTATCAGTGCGATCTGATTAGCGGCTTGTTACCCGCCGAAGAAGCCGATAGCCTCATTAGCGCTTTTGTCAGCGATCTGGAACGCCTGGCGGCGTTGCTCGACAGCGGTATCACCGATGCGGTGTATGCGGAAGTGGTGGGCCACGGTGAAGTGTGGTCGTCGCGCCTGATGTCTGCGGTACTTAATCAACAAGGATTGCCAGCAGCCTGGCTTGATGCCCGCGAGTTTTTACGCGCTGAACGCGCTGCGCAACCGCAGGTTGATGAAGGACTTTCTTACCCGCTGCTGCAACAACTGCTGGTGCAACATCCGGGCAAACGCCTGGTAGTGACCGGGTTTATCAGCCGTAACAACGCCGGTGAAACGGTGCTGCTGGGGCGTAACGGTTCCGACTATTCCGCGACACAAATCGGTGCGCTGGCGGGTGTTTCTCGCGTAACCATCTGGAGCGACGTCGCCGGGGTATACAGTGCCGACCCGCGTAAAGTGAAAGATGCTTGCCTGCTGCCGTTGCTGCGTCTGGATGAAGCCAGCGAACTGGCGCGCCTGGCGGCTCCCGTTCTTCACGCCCGTACTTTACAGCCAGTTTCTGGCAGCGAAATCGACCTGCAACTGCGCTGTAGCTACACGCCAGATCAAGGCTCCACGCGCATTGAACGCGTGCTGGCTTCCGGTACTGGCGCGCGTATTGTTACCAGCCACGACGATGTCTGTTTGATTGAATTTCAGGTGCCTACCAGTCAGGATTTCAAACTGGCGCATAAAGAGATCGACCAAATCCTGAAACGCGCTCAGGTGCGTCCACTGGCGGTTGGCGTGCATAACGATCGCCAGTTGCTGCAATTTTGCTACACCTCAGAAGTCGCTGACAGTGCGCTGAAAATCCTCGACGAAGCGGGATTACCTGGCGAACTGCGCCTGCGTCAGGGGCTGGCGCTGGTGGCGATGGTCGGGGCAGGTGTCACCCGTAACCCGCTGCATTGCCACCGCTTCTGGCAGCAGCTGAAAGGCCAGCCGGTCGAATTTACCTGGCAGTCGGATGACGGCATCAGCCTGGTGGCAGTACTGCGCACCGGACCGACCGAAAGCCTGATTCAGGGCCTGCATCAGTCCGTCTTCCGCGCGGAAAAACGCATCGGACTGGTATTGTTCGGCAAGGGCAATATCGGTTCCCGCTGGCTGGAACTGTTCGCTCGTGAGCAGAGTACGCTTTCGGCGCGTACCGGCTTTGAATTTGTGCTGGCAGGCGTGGTGGACAGCCGCCGCAGCCTGTTGAGCTATGACGGGCTGGATGCCAGCCGCGCGTTAGCCTTCTTCAACGACGAAGCCGTCGAGCAGGATGAAGAGTCGCTGTTCCTGTGGATGCGCGCCCATCCGTATGATGATTTAGTGGTGCTGGACGTTACCGCCAGCCAGCAGCTGGCTGACCAGTATCTTGATTTCGCCAGCCACGGTTTCCACGTCATCAGTGCCAACAAACTGGCGGGAGCAAGCGACAGCAACAAATATCGCCAGATCCACGACGCCTTCGAAAAAACCGGGCGTCACTGGCTATACAACGCCACCGTTGGTGCGGGCTTGCCGATCAACCATACCGTGCGCGATCTGATCGACAGCGGCGATACTATTTTGTCGATCAGTGGGATCTTCTCCGGCACGCTCTCCTGGCTGTTCCTGCAATTCGACGGTAGCGTGCCGTTTACCGAGCTGGTGGATCAGGCGTGGCAGCAGGGCTTAACCGAACCTGACCCGCGTGACGATCTCTCTGGCAAAGACGTGATGCGCAAGCTGGTGATTCTGGCGCGTGAAGCAGGTTACAACATCGAACCGGATCAGGTACGCGTGGAGTCGCTGGTGCCTGCCCATTGCGAAGGCGGCAGCATCGACCATTTCTTTGAAAATGGCGATGAACTTAACGAGCAGATGGTGCAACGGCTGGAAGCGGCCCGCGAAATGGGGCTGGTGCTGCGCTACGTGGCGCGTTTCGATGCCAATGGCAAAGCGCGTGTGGGCGTGGAAGCGGTGCGGGAAGATCATCCGCTGGCATCACTGCTGCCGTGCGATAACGTCTTTGCCATCGAAAGCCGCTGGTATCGCGACAACCCACTGGTGATCCGTGGGCCTGGCGCGGGGCGCGACGTCACCGCTGGGGCGATTCAGTCGGATATCAACCGGCTGGCGCAGTTGTTGTAATCCTGAGCCAGAGAAAGCAGTATTTGCGTAACGCGCCCTGCGGAAAGCGGGGTGCTGTGAGTAAATACTGCTTGTTTATGTAGCCAGTCGATAAAATGTCTGCTGGTTGCCAAAGAGAGCATTTCAGCTTTGCTACTCTTTCCGCCCGTTAATGCACATACCATTTTACGATTTTTTCCCTGCTCCCAGAGTTGCCACTGATTTTTCCACCAGCCGTGATAAGTTGTTCCCTGAAAACGCCAGGGCATATTATCGGTATAGTCAGTTATTTCCTCTTCAATAAACCAAATTTCACCTTGCTGTTGGCGAAACAGATCAGCCCAGACCGTAATAATTGCGCCTCTTAAAAAACACTCGTGTGAAATAACATGAGTTTTAACTGTCGGGAATAAAATATTCAGTACTCTGAAATGCCCGTGTGCAGTGATAACCGGACGCAGAATAGCGCCTTTGGCATTGCGCTTGAGCGCTGCGCTGCCATACTGAATTTCATCAAACTGACTGCGGCGTAGAAATTGTGCTTCGCGCATATCAACGCGGTGTACGATATTGCTATCGTATAGCTCTGATTCTGCTTTTCCTTTAAATCGGTAATGCAGGCTTTCTCCCGCTTGATGCTGCGTGTAATTAGTAGAGAGATGAAGAATATTTCCGTGAATAGCATCGAAACTCATTAAAACATACAGTTTCTGCCCGCCGCTGGCTCCCTGAAATGGCACCAGAAGAGCAACCGTTTCGATTATTTCTGGAGGCGTTATTTCTTTCTGATATTGTTTGGGCGTCCAGACCTTTTTGCAGTTACGGCATTGAATGCGTTGCGAACCCTGTGGATTGTGACCATAACAAATCGTCTCTGTGCCATAACATACCGGGCAGAAATGGCCCTTTTCAGAGGCCCACGTAGATAAGTGAACTGACAACCAGTCACGAAATTGTTGTTCGTCAAACAACGGTGGGTAGCTTCCACATGCCCGGCAGTGCAATGCTGCATAACCCAGTCGATAGTCAGGCCAGCTGTAATCTGTCGATGTTGACCGTCCTAAATTACGGCAACCAAACGACTTGCAGGCATTAATCGTAAACAGAGTCGACATATATCACCAACGATTTCACAAGGTCGTTGATTTTGTCCGGCAACGCTCCCTTGTGGATGTGATTACTCTCACATAAATAACTCTTTCAGAACGTAATGTAGCAATCCTTTAAATCACTGAAAGGGACTATTTATGAAAATTAAAATACTTGCTGCGGGTATCGCATTAACACTGCCGTTCTGGGCTTGCGCCAAAGATGTCACTATCATTTATACCAACGATCTCCATGCACATGTAGAACCTTATAAAGTGCCGTGGATTGCTGACGGTAAACGAGATATTGGCGGCTGGGCAAATATCACTACGCTGGTTAAACAAGAAAAAGCAAAAAATAAAGCGACATGGTTTTTTGATGCGGGTGACTATTTTACCGGGCCCTATATCAGCAGCCTGACCAAAGGCAAAGCTATTATCGATATTATGAATACCATGCCATTTGATGTCGCCACAATAGGCAACCATGAATTTGACCACGGCTGGGACAACACATTATTACAGTTGAGTCAGGCAAAATTCCCTATTGTGCAGGGCAATATTTTTTATCAGAACAGCAGTAAATCATTCTGGGATAAGCCCTATACCATCATCGAAAAAGACGGCGTGAAAATTGGCGTTATAGGTTTGCACGGAGTATTTGCCTTTAATGACACGGTATCCGCTGCCACGCGAGTGGGTATTGAGGCGCGCGATGAAATTAAATGGCTACAACGTTATATCGATGAACTCAAAGGCAAGGTTGATTTGACCGTCGCCCTGATCCACGAAGGTGTTCCGGCCCGCCAGTCCAGTATGGGAGGCACGGATGTGCGTCGCGCGTTGGATAAAGATATTCAGACAGCAAGTCAGGTGAAAGGGCTGGATATTTTGATCACCGGACATGCGCATGTGGGTACGCCGGAACCGATTAAAGTCGGCAATACGCTGATCCTCTCTACTGACAGTGGCGGGATTGATGTGGGTAAACTGGTGCTGGACTACAAAGAGAAGCCGCATAAATTTACGGTGAAAAGCTTCGAGCTTAAAACCATTTACGCCGACGAGTGGAAGCCCGATCCACAAACGAAACAGGTGATTGACGGCTGGAATAAAAAGCTTGATGAAGTGGTGCAACAAACGGTGGCGCAATCGCCGGTTGAATTAAAACGTGCCTATGGTGAATCGGCATCCCTCGGGAACCTGGCGGCTGACGCTTTACTGGTAGCGGCGGGTAAAAACACCCAATTGGCTTTAACCAACTCTGGTGGTATCCGCAATGAGATCCCCGCAGGGGCGATTACGATGGGCGGCGTCATCAGTACCTTCCCGTTCCCCAACGAACTGGTGACGATGGATCTCACGGGTAAACAATTACGCAGTTTGATGGAACACGGAGCAAGTTTAAGTAATGGCGTTTTACAGGTATCGAAAGGCCTGGAAATGAAGTACGACAGCAGTAAGCCGGTTGGTCAGCGGGTTATCTCACTGACTCTGAATGGCAAACCGATTGAAGATGCGACGGTTTACCCTATTGCTACTCAAAGTTTCCTTGCTGATGGTGGGGATGGTTTCACCGCCTTTACCGAAGGGAAAGCGCGTAACACAACGGGCGGTTATTACGTTTATCACGCCGTGGTTGATTACTTCAAAGCGGGCAATACCATCACGGATGAACAGCTCAACGGTATGCGAGTGAAAGATATCAAGTAAACATACGCATTGAGTTGGTTTACACCTTATTGCCGGATGATGATATCGACGTATATCTCATTCGGCATTTGTATTACGCCGATTCCCGCACCACCAGTTGCCCGGAAAGCGCAATTCTTTGGGTTTGCAAATCCGGGTCTTTTAATTTGCGAATCATCAGGGTCGCTGCCTGGCGTCCGGTTTCTTCACTGGCGGAAGATACATAGGTGAAAACAGGAGAGGTCAGGTTGATATGCAGCATATCTTCAAAACCAATTAGCGCTACCTGCTGGGTCAGAAAGACGTCTTTCCCGACGGTGCGCCCCACCTGATGTATGCCGTTGATGCTGCCAATCATAGCGTCGGGCGAATGGCAGAGCAGGGCGGTAATGGCGTTGTTATTTTCCAGCAACTGGCGCGTTGCTATGCTGGCAGCCCAGGTGTCACCGTCACAGGCTGGCGTGAACTCGTCACGACCAGCAATGCCAAATTTTGCCAGGGTCTGGCGAAAACCAACCAGTCGCTGCTGACGGATAAGATCACTTTCTCTGCCACCGAGATAGGCAATGTAACGATGGCCGCGCTCAATTAAATAACGTGTGGCAAGACTTGCTGCCTGCTGGTTGTCACGCAACACCAGGTTGCACTCATCTTTGATAGGCGTTTGTGACGCGACAACAAGGGGAAGCGAACACTGGCGGATTAGTGTGGGGAGGGTTTCACGATGCACATCGGAAGCCAGATAAATCACTCCGGCAACACCTTGTTGTTTGAAGGAAAGTAAACAACGTTCAAGATGTTCATGTTCGTTCTGTGGTTGCCCAAGGAATACCATATAGCCCCTGGCTTCCAGTTCCTGAACAATGCTGGCCATCACTTTGATGGAAAAGCTATCGCTAAAATCACGTAAAATCAGTCCGATAAGATTTGAAGTGTGGGAACGTAAATTGGCGGCGGCAACATTATGCACGTAGCCCAGTTCGTCAATAGCAGCATGAACTTTCCCGATGGTCGCCTCCGAGATTTTCCCTTTCTGGCGCAACACTAGCGACACAGTAGAGACGGAAACTCCGGCTCTTTTGGCAACATCAATTATGCTGACTTTCTTCAAACTCACTCCCTGAACAACGTTGATTCTTTAAATAGCAAGAAGGTTCTGGTCAGGGACCAGAACCTCTGACATCGAGTAATCTTAAGGCTATTTACCGATCATCGTCGACATGGTTTGCGCGATAAATTGCGCTCGCGCGCCAAAAATGACCTGAATGCCGTTATCGCCGACAAAAACCACGCCACGGGCGCCAATATTATTCAGACCATCCTGATCCACCGCTTCTTTATCAGAGACTTCCAGACGTAAACGCGTGATGCAGGAGCCTACCGATTTAATGTTTTGCTGACCGCCAAGTAGCGTGATGATTTCTGTTGCCAGCTCGTCATCGGTTTTATCATTAGCGCTAACCGTAGTTTCGGTACGACCAGGCGTTTTTACATCAAAACGACGAATAACAAAGCGGAAGGTGAAGTAGTAGATCACCGCCATTGGCACGCCGACGATAATGGCGCTCAGGAAGTTGGTTTCGTAGCCGTTAAATGATGGCAGGATGCCAAACGAAATATAATCGATAAGCCCTGCCGAGAAGGATTTTGCAATGTGGGCATGGAGCAGATACATCGCCATATAGGAGAGGCCAGCCATTATCGCGTTGAATACGTACAGTACCGGTGCCACGAAAATAAAGGTAAATTCAACGGGTTCTGTAATACCTGTCAGGAAACAGGTTAATGCGGCAGAGAACAGAATACCGGCGGCAATTTTCTTATTTTTGGTGTGTGCTTCATGGTACATCGCCAGACACGCCGCAGGCAGCGCGAACAGCATGAGCGGGAACTCGCCCTGTAAAAACTTACCTGCGTTATGGTAGCTGTCGCTACTGAACGATTTCACACCTTCTTCCAGCATTTTGAACCAAATTGTTTGGTCACCGTGGATTGTTTGCCCTGCCTGGGTGGTGTAATCACCAAAAGAGTACCAGAACGACGGATACCAGATGTGGTGCAGCCCAAGCGGAATGAGCGCACGTTCTGTCACACCAAAAATAAAGGTCGATGCCGCCTGGTTATCACCATTGACGATAACTGATAGTGCATCGATTCCCGACTGAATATGTTGCCAGACATAGGGTAGTAACAAGCCAAGGATGAAGGAAAGAAAAGCCGTCGCGATAGCGACAAAGCGTTTTCCGGAGAAAAAACCAAGGAATTCTGGCAATTGCATGGTATGAAAACGGTTGTAACACCACGCTGCCAGAATCCCGCATATCAGGCCGCCAAAAACGCCCATTTGCAGTGTTGGGATCCCCACCACCATCGCGTATTTGCCGCCTTGCCCGGCCATTTCTGGCGTGATGCTAAGTACGGTGCTGATGGTGATATTGGTGACAAAAACGGAAACGGCTGCGGATAACGCCGCAATTCCTGATTCAGAAGCCAGCCCTACGGCGGAACCGATAGCAAAAAGCATCGGCAAGTTATCAAAAATAATGCCGCCTGCATTCATCATCAACGGCAAATGGAATTTATCGCCGAACGCCAGTAACAACCCAGCGGCAGGCAGAAGCGAAATTGGCAGCATTAGCGCGCGACCAATCATCGACAATTTAGAAAGTGACTTCACGAAACTCGACATCAGATTCATGCTGATTTCCCCCGAATAGCGCATAAATCTGCGCGAATTAGTCTTTTTTGTATAAGTAGAACGTTCTAGTAGAACGTTCTACTTATCGTGGGGGATGCATAATTGCTCTGCAACATAATTTTGGAGGAATTGTTAATAGTTTGAAGTAGTTCAAATAATAAACATGCAGTATTGAATGCAAATTATGGTATCTATTTGTTTTATTTAAATAAGTGTCCAGCTAACACTGACGAGCATATTAATTAACTCTTATTTAAATAAATTTGAAGCCGATGGCTTATCCGTTTATTCATTACTTCGCGCGCGATAATGCGAGAGAACCCATTTACTCCCACATTCAAATGAAGAAAATTCATCTTCACTGATTATTCCTCACCATCATGGGGCATTTTTCGGTTGACGCCCCTCGGCTTTTCCTTCATCTTTACATCTGGACGTCTAAATGGATAGATGTTCACAACACAACATATAACTACAAGCGATTGATGAGGTAAGGTATGAGCTTTTTTCACGCCAGCCAGCGGGATGCCCTGAATCAGAGCCTGGCCGAAGTCCAGGGGCAGATTAATGTTTCGTTCGAATTTTTCCCGCCGCGTACCAGTGAAATGGAGCAGACCCTGTGGAACTCCATCGATCGTCTTAGCAGCCTGAAACCGAAATTTGTTTCAGTGACCTATGGCGCAAACTCCGGCGAGCGCGACCGTACGCACAGCATTATTAAAGGCATTAAAGACCGTACGGGTCTGGAGGCTGCGCCGCATCTCACCTGCATTGATGCGACGCCTGACGAGCTGCGGACCATCGCCCGCGACTACTGGAATAACGGTATTCGCCATATCGTGGCGCTGCGTGGCGACCTGCCGCCGGGAAGCGGTAAGCCGGAAATGTATGCCTCTGACCTGGTGACGCTGTTAAAAGACGTCGCGGATTTCGATATCTCCGTGGCGGCGTATCCGGAGGTTCACCCGGAAGCAAAAAGCGCTCAGGCGGATTTGCTCAACCTGAAACGCAAAGTCGATGCCGGAGCCAATCGCGCGATTACTCAGTTCTTCTTCGATGTCGAAAGCTACCTGCGTTTTCGTGATCGTTGTGTTTCGGCGGGTATTGATGTGGAAATCATTCCGGGCATTTTGCCAGTATCTAACTTTAAACAGGCGAAGAAATTTGCTGACATGACCAACGTGCGTATTCCGGCGTGGATGGCTCAAATGTTCGACGGGCTGGATGATGACGCCGAAACTCGCAAGCTGGTGGGCGCAAATATCGCCATGGATATGGTGAAGATTTTAAGCCGTGAAGGGGTGAAAGATTTCCACTTCTATACGCTTAATCGCGCTGAAATGAGTTACGCGATTTGCCATACGCTGGGTGTTCGACCTGGTTTATAAATATTGTGGCTTTTGTAAAAATCACACAGTGATCACAAATTTTAAACAGAGCACAAAATGCTGCCTCGAAATGAGGATGGGAAAATAAGGCAGTCAGCCTTGTTTTCTCCCTCCTTCCTTGAAGGATACGAAGCTAAAAACCCTTTTTTATAAAGCATTTGTCCGAAATCAGACATACTCATAAAGGCTTAATTACGATCAATTTGATCTACATCTCTTTAACCAACAATATGTAAGATCTCAACTATCGCATCCGTGGATTAATTCAATTATAACTTCTCTCTAACGCTGTGTATCGTAACGGTAACACTGTAGAGGGGAGCACATTGATGAGCACGTCAGACGATATCCATAACACAACAGCCACCGGCAAATGCCCGTTCCATCAGGGCGGTCATGACCAGAGCGCGGGGGCGGGCACCACTACTCGCGACTGGTGGCCAAATCAACTCCGTGTTGACCTGTTAAACCAACATTCTAATCGTTCTAACCCACTGGGTGAGGACTTTGACTACCGCAAAGAATTCAGCAAATTAGATTACTACGGTCTGAAAAAAGATCTGAAAGCCCTGCTGACAGAATCTCAGCCGTGGTGGCCAGCAGACTGGGGCAGCTACGCCGGTCTGTTTATTCGTATGGCCTGGCACGGCGCGGGTACTTACCGTTCAATCGATGGTCGCGGCGGCGCGGGTCGTGGTCAGCAGCGTTTTGCACCGCTGAACTCTTGGCCGGATAACGTCAGCCTCGATAAAGCGCGTCGCCTGTTGTGGCCAATCAAACAGAAATATGGTCAGAAAATCTCCTGGGCCGACCTGTTTATCCTCGCGGGTAACGTGGCGCTGGAAAACTCCGGCTTCCGTACCTTCGGTTTTGGTGCCGGTCGTGAAGACGTCTGGGAACCGGATCTGGATGTTAACTGGGGTGATGAAAAAGCCTGGCTGACCCACCGTCATCCGGAAGCGCTGGCGAAAGCACCGCTGGGCGCAACCGAGATGGGCCTGATTTACGTTAACCCGGAAGGCCCGGATCACAGCGGTGAACCGCTTTCTGCGGCTGCGGCTATCCGCGCGACCTTCGGCAACATGGGTATGAACGACGAAGAAACCGTGGCGCTGATTGCGGGTGGTCATACGCTGGGTAAAACCCACGGTGCCGGTCCGACATCAAACGTAGGTCCTGATCCAGAAGCTGCACCGATTGAAGAACAAGGTTTAGGCTGGGCGAGCACTTACGGCAGCGGCGTTGGCGCAGATGCCATTACCTCTGGTCTGGAAGTAGTCTGGACCCAGACGCCGACCCAGTGGAGCAACTATTTCTTCGAAAACCTGTTCAAGTATGAGTGGGTACAGACTCGCAGCCCGGCTGGCGCAATCCAGTTCGAAGCGGTAGACGCACCGGAAATTATCCCGGATCCGTTTGATCCGTCGAAAAAACGTAAACCGACGATGCTGGTGACCGACCTGACGCTGCGTTTTGATCCAGAGTTCGAGAAGATTTCTCGTCGCTTCCTCAACGATCCGCAGGCGTTCAACGAAGCCTTTGCCCGTGCCTGGTTTAAACTGACGCACAGGGATATGGGGCCGAAATCTCGCTACATCGGGCCGGAAGTACCGAAAGAAGATCTGATCTGGCAAGATCCGCTGCCGCAGCCGATCTACAACCCGACCGAGCAGGACATTATCGATCTGAAATTTGCGATTGCGGATTCTGGTCTGTCTGTCAGCGAACTGGTATCGGTGGCCTGGGCGTCTGCTTCTACCTTCCGTGGTGGCGACAAACGCGGTGGTGCCAACGGTGCGCGTCTGGCATTAATGCCGCAACGTGACTGGGATGTGAACGCCGCAGCCGTTCGTGCTCTGCCAGTTCTGGAGAAAATCCAGAAAGAGTCTGGTAAAGCCTCGCTGGCGGATATCATCGTGCTGGCTGGTGTGGTTGGCGTTGAGAAAGCCGCAAGCGCCGCTGGTTTGAGCATTCATGTACCGTTTACGCCGGGCCGCGTTGATGCGCGTCAGGATCAGACTGACATTGAAATGTTCGAACTGCTGGAGCCAATTGCTGACGGTTTCCGTAACTATCGCGCTCGTCTGGACGTTTCCACCACCGAGTCACTGCTGATTGATAAAGCCCAGCAACTGACGCTGACCGCGCCGGAAATGACCGCGCTGGTGGGTGGGATGCGTGTACTGGGTGCCAACTTCGATGGCAGCAAAAACGGCGTCTTCACTGACCGCGTTGGCGTATTGAGCAATGACTTCTTCGTGAACTTGCTGGATATGCGTTACGAGTGGAAAGCGGCGGACGAATCGAAAGAGCTGTTCGAAGGCCGTGACCGTGAAACTGGCGAAGTGAAATACACAGCCAGCCGTGCGGATCTGGTATTTGGTTCTAACTCTGTCCTGCGTGCGGTGGCTGAAGTTTACGCCAGCAGCGATGCCCACGAGAAGTTTGTTAAAGACTTCGTGGCGGCATGGGTGAAAGTGATGAACCTCGACCGTTTCGACCTGCTGTAATCTGACCTTCTTCAGCGACTGCCTTTCAGGCAGTCGCTGAAGTTTCTTTACCGGCGTATAGTGTCCACAGGAAAACTACACACTGGATCTCTCATGTCTGCCGCAGGAAAGAGCAACCCACTGGCAATCAGTGGCCTGGTTGTGCTCACACTTATCTGGAGTTATAGCTGGATTTTCATGAAGCAAGTCACCAGCTACATCGGTGCCTTCGACTTCACCGCCTTACGCTGCATTTTCGGCGCTCTCGTTTTATTCATCGTCCTTTTATTACGTGGTCGCGGAATGCGCCCGACGCCGTTTAAGTACACCTTAGCCATTGCCCTGTTACAAACCTGCGGGATGGTTGGTCTGGCGCAGTGGGCGCTGGTCAGCGGCGGAGCGGGGAAAGTGGCGATCCTGAGCTATACCATGCCGTTCTGGGTGGTGATTTTCGCCGCGTTGTTTCTCGGTGAACGCCTGCGACGTGGGCAATATTTCGCGATTCTGATTGCCGCTTTCGGTTTATTTTTGGTGTTGCAGCCGTGGCAACTCGATTTCTCTTCGATGAAAAGCGCCATGCTGGCGATCCTCTCCGGTGTCAGTTGGGGGGCGAGCGCCATTGTCGCTAAACGCCTTTACGCCCGTCATCCGCGCGTGGATTTATTGTCGTTAACATCCTGGCAGATGCTGTATGCGGCGCTGGTGATGAGTGTGGTCGCTTTACTGGTACCGCAACGTGAAATTGACTGGCAGCCCACCGTGTTCTGGGCGCTGGCCTACAGTGCGATTCTGGCGACGGCGCTGGCGTGGAGCTTATGGTTGTTTGTATTGAAAAACTTGCCTGCCAGTATTGCCAGCTTAAGTACTCTGGCGGTTCCCGTTTGCGGCGTACTCTTTTCCTGGTGGCTGCTCGGTGAAAATCCTGGTGCGGTTGAAGGTAGCGGTATTGTGCTGATTGTGCTGGCACTGGCGCTGGTGAGCCGTAAGAAAAAAGAAGCCGTCAGTGTAAAAAGGATCTGAATTTTTTCTTCACGTGGGGCGATCGCTTATTTAACAAAATACCGATAGTGCCCCACAATCCGCCAGCTAAACAGTACATCTTCTTCCTGCGCGCCTGCGCCAATGTTATGTATCACCAGCGGCGTACCGTCGCGGGCGAAGCCATCTGAAACCACCCCAATATGTGCCAGCCCGTTGTCCAGTCGCCAGGAGACAATATCACCCGCTTGATAGTCACCGGCGTTTTTGCTGGTGGGGCGTGTTTTATCGTGGCGGGTAAACCAGGTTTCCAGATTAGGCACCCGACGGTGATCGATGTTGCTGTCCGGCCGCTTTAACTTCCATTTTTGTGGGTACTCGGCAAAATTCTTCGCCATATCTTCGTGCACCAGTTTCTGCAAATCGACCTTCTGGCTGCGCAAGGCGCGGATCACCACATCGGAACATACGCCGCGTTCTTGCGGGACATCACCGCCAGGATAGGTAAGCTGCACATACGCCGGATCGTAAAATAGCGTGCTGCCGATTTGCTGTCTGGCACCCTCTGCGATGGCAAGGTTGGTGTTGGCCAGGATTTGTACCACGGTTGGTGGAATGGCGGGAGATTTTAAGGAGTGGCTGGTAAATGCCGTTAGCAGGCTGACCAGCGCCAGTGAAGCTTTCATCTGTTTCATCCGTGAAAATAAGAGTCACAGATTCGACCTTCCTGGCTAACGATTGTTCTGTGGAAAAAATGTCCAGAAGCGGATAAAAAAACTCCCAATCAACGTGGGAGTTTTAGTTTACTGGCACAGAGTGCCGGATGCGGCGTGAACGCCTTATTTGGCCTACAAAAGCACGCAAATTCAATATATTGCAGAGATTGCGTAGGCCTGATAAGCGTAGCGCATCAGGCAATTTTGCGTTCAAACTCCCGGACAAGCCGGGAGTTTGGAGTAGGTTATTCCCACTCTTGCAGGAAACGCTGACCGTACTGGTCGGCTACCAGCAGTGCGGCGTAAACCTGATCTGGCGTCGCGCCGCCAGGCATGTTGTGAATGGTTTCACCTTCTGCACATGCCGCTTCTGCCACAATTCGCATTTTCGCCGGGACATCTTCTTTAATATCCAGTTGAGCGAGAGTTATTGGCAAACCTACCGCATGGCTAAGTGCAGCTACGGTTTCGATTTCCTCAACCGGCGCGTTTTCCAGAACCAGCTGCGTCAGCGTACCGAATGCCACTTTTTCACCGTGATAATAGTGATGCGCATCCGGGATAGCGGTCAGGCCGTTATGCACCGCGTGAGCCGCCGCCAGACCACCGCTTTCAAAACCAACGCCGCTCAAATAGGTGTTCGCTTCAATCACGCGCTCCAGCGCCGGAGTCACTACATGCTGTTCGGCGGCAAGCATCGCTTTTTCGCTTTCTTCCAGCAGGGTGTTGTAGCACAGTTCAGCCAGCGCCAGCGCCGCCTGAGTACACCTACCGCCCGCCATCGTGGTTGCGCCGCTACGAGAGCAGGCACGCGCTTCAAACCAGGTCGCCAGCGCATCACCGATACCCGCTGCTAACAGACGCGCAGGTGCGCCCGCGACGATTTTGGTGTCGACAATGACCATATTCGGGTTATTTGGCAGCAGCAGATAGCGGTCAAACTCACCATCATCGGTGTAGATAACAGACAATGCGCTGCACGGTGCGTCGGTAGAGGCGATAGTCGGTGCGATCGCTACCGGAACACCCATGAAATGTGCCAGCGCTTTGGCAGTATCGAGGGTTTTTCCGCCACCGATACCGAGAATTGCGCCACACTGCGCAGTCTCCGCGATGCCACGCAGACGGTCGATCTCATTTTGCGAACATTCACCGCCAAATGGCGCAATTTCTACTACCAGCCCGGCATCTTTAAAGCTTTGCTCGACGGTTGCCTGAGCAAAACCTAATACAAATTTATCGCCAACAACCAACCAACGTTCTGCCAGCGGCTTCAGGTATTCGCCCAGGCGATTAATGACATCAGCGCCTTGGATGTATTTACCCGGTGATTGAATAATGCGGTCCATAATTGCTCCTTTAGAGATGAGTAGTGCCAAATGCGGCATTCCAGTCGTGTTCGAACTTCTCTATAGCTGACTCTACCGCAGGGGTGTTGAGCATTTGTTGCGCTACATCTAAAGGCAGGGTGATGGATTCACATCCTGCCAGTAAACAGTCCAGCGCCTGACGCGGCGTTTTAAAGCTGGCAGCCAGCACCATACTTTCTGGCGCGTGCATTTCTAACAGCGCTTGCAGCTCCTGAACCGTACGAATGCCGTCTCCGCCCTGGGCATCTACGCGGTTAACATACGGAGCAACGTATTTTGCCCCTGCCAGCGCGGCCAGTAACCCTTGTGCAGCACTGTACACTGCGGTGCCAAGCGTAGTAATACCCTCTTTTTTCAGCATCTTAATGGCGGCCAGACCTTCGGAAGTCACCGGGATTTTCACCACAATGCCCGGAATGGCGTCACGCAGGCGCTTCGCTTCTTCCACCATCCCCTGCGCGTCACGACTCATAGTCTGAGCAAACAGAATGCCTTCATCACCAATCGCTTTTTGCAAACGCGGCAGCACTTCCCAGATGGACTCCTTGCTGGCAGCGATAATGCTCGGGTTAGTTGTTACCCCGGCAATGGGGAATATGCGTGCCAGACGTTCGACTTCTGCGACGTTAGCGGTGTCCAGATACAGTTCCATGATGTTTCCTTTTACAGTTCCAGTTCATGTTGCAGCAGGCTGGCGATAGCGTCGGCAGAGGCGGCGTTAACCAGCGCGTTACGGAATTCTTCGTGCATGATGCGACGAGCGAGGCGCGAGAAAATGCGCATATGCTGATCGCCCGCAGCGTGTTTGTTCAGGGTTAACATAATGATGAATTGCGCTTCATCATCGCCCCAGCGCACCGGTGCTTGCAGACGCGCCACGCTGATGGTGGATTGCTCAATGTGTTCTGATTTGCTGTGTGGAATGGCAAAACTAAAGCCCAGACCGGTAGAGAAAACGGCCTCGCGCGCCCACAAGTCGGCTTCCAGTTTACGCGGATAGCGGCAGCGGCCCGCCAGCAGCAGGTTATCGGTCATGCCTTTGAGCACTTCTTCTTTGCTGCGCCAGTCGCTTTCCAGCGTGATGCACTCGGCGGTGACCAGCGGTGCGTCCTGTTGCGTCATACGGAATTGCGCCAGCAGGTGTTCCACTTCCAGCGAAGTACGGCAGGCCATTGCCTGGTTGAGCAACTGGCGGCACTCACGGCTATCAAGTTGCGCCATCCGCGCTTTCGCCGCCGGAATTGACGGTGCGCTCATGCTCAGCTCATCCAGCCCTAAACCGATCAGCAACGGCAGCACGGAACCTTTCGCCCCCAGTTCACCGCACAGACCAATCCATTTTCCCTGGCGATGCACCGCCTGCACGGCGTAATCGAGCGCCCGCAAGAATGCCGGATTCAGGCTGTTGTAGTGACGAGTAACCTTAGCGTTATCGCGATCCACCGCCAGCAGATACTGCGTCAGGTCATTACTACCAATACTAAAGAAATCAATCTCTTCACAGCATTGATCGATGATGAACATCACCGATGGCACTTCCAGCATAATGCCAAGCTGGATCTTCTCATCAAACGGAATGTGTTCGTTACGCAGTTGCTGTTTGGCTTCCGCCAGTTTTTCTTTCACCCATAAGATCTCTTCCATTGAAGAGATCATCGGGATCATGATTTTCAGGCTGCCGTGAGCGGAGGCGCGCAGGATCGACCGTAGTTGTGTGGTGAACAGCGAGGCGTATTCTTCATAAATACGCACAGCGCGATAACCGAGGAACGGGTTAGCTTCTGCCGGAATGTTCAGATAATCAACGGGTTTGTCGCCGCCAATGTCCATAGTGCGCACAATAATGCTGCGCCCGTTGGCGGACTCCAGCGCCTGACAAAAAATGTTGTACAGCTCGCTTTCGCCCGGTGCGCTGGTGCGATCCATATAGAGCATTTCAGTGCGGAACAAACCAACGCCTTCCGCGCCATTGCCAAATGCGGCCTGCGCTTCCACGGAGTGGGCGATGTTCGCCGCGACTTCGATACGGATACCGTCAGCGGTACGCGCTTGCTGGGTCAGCCAGACACGCTGTTGCTCACGCAGAGCGTCCTGTACGCGGGCTTCTTGCTGATAATAACGGGCCACGGCTTCCCCTGGCTCAACCACAATTGCCCCGGCGTTGCCGTCGATATAAATCGTCTGATGCTGCCACGGAGTAAGGGCATCAATATCCACACCAACCAGCGTCGGAATGTTGAACGAACGAGCAAGAATTACCGTATGTGACGTAGTGCCGCCGCTTTTCAGTAACAAACCTTTGAGGTGATTTTTATCCAGTTCGAGGAACTGGCTGGGGGTCAGTTCATCAGCCATACAAATGGCGGGCTGCGTCAGTTTGCCCGGTGCCGGGAAGCGTTGTTCACCGTAGATTTGCTGAAGCAGCTGGAAGCAGACATCGCGTACGTCCAGCGCACGCTCTTGCAGGTAGCTACTGCTGGAACGGGCGAACTCTTCGCAAAAGTGATTCGCACTGGCGACAATCGCTTCGGCGCAGCTTAATCCGGCGCTGACGCCTGCCAGTAAATGTTCGCGCAGGGAAGTATCGCCAGCCAGTGATCGGTGCGCTTCCAGAATCGCGCTGGTAGCACCGTCGCTATCCAGCAGACGAAACTCAATGTTTTTCATCACCAGCGTCAGGCCGTTTTCCAGCGCGGATTGCTCGGCGTCAACGCCTTTGGCAGCGGGAAGATTACCCAGCGCGTTGAGATCTAAAGAAGATATTGGCGTCAGAATGCCGCCTGCGCTACCACTGCATACGGTGCGGGCGCGGATAATTTGCGGATTCAGATTGGTCAGTGAAACCGGCAGCGGCTCCAGCTCGTCAGATTTAACTTCTGCCAGCGGCGCATCGCAGTGGGGGAATTCATCACGTAACCACTGGCTCAAGCGCTGGTGTGCTGCTTGTTCGTCAGCCCCGGAAATCAGTAACTGGCAGTTATCGCCCACCAGTGTATCGGTGCCAATCAGCGCCAGGGCGCTTTTGGCGTTGCCTTTACGGTCAGTACGCAGGTTATGCCACTCAATTTGAGATGAAAAAGTATTACACAGCGTTTCAACGTGGCTTGCCGGACGCGCATGTACGCCGTTAGGTAGCTCACAAATAAATTCCACAATCAGGGCCATTGCCTCTCTCCCGGTACGGTTTTCTGTTTACAGGATAAGAGCGCACGGCAACGACCTGCCATGTGACAAATCTGCCAAAAGCTGGACAAATGTAATGTAACCGCCAATTTGCGACGCGTCTCACAAGACGCGCCATTCCGGCATGATTCCGAGTTAACGCAAGTTATGAGGCGGATCGCATTTTTGTACTGACATTACAAAAATCCAGTAAATGGCCTTTTTATCCACTGTTTGACCTGCTTGCGATTGCCTTTTGTTTCTCCCATCAAAAAATATGGACATAGGCTTGGGTAAGCCTGGGAGCGACTTATGAATGAGTTGGTACAGATCCTGAAAAACACTCGTCAGCACTTAATGACGGGCGTTTCACACATGATTCCCTTCGTGGTATCGGGCGGTATTTTGCTGGCGGTTTCCGTCATGTTGTATGGCAAAGGCGCAGTGCCGGATGCCGTAGCCGATCCGAATTTGAAAAAACTGTTTGATATCGGCGTTGCAGGTTTGACGCTGATGGTGCCTTTCCTCGCCGCTTACATAGGTTATTCCATTGCAGAACGCTCTGCGCTGGCCCCGTGCGCTATCGGTGCCTGGGTTGGTAACAGCTTTGGTGCGGGCTTCTTTGGTGCGCTGATCGCCGGGATTATCGGCGGCATCGTGGTGCATTACCTGAAGAAAATTCCGGTGCATAAAGTTCTGCGCTCGGTGATGCCAATCTTCATCATTCCAATCGTCGGCACACTGATTACCGCTGGCGTCATGATGTGGGGGCTGGGGGAACCTGTCGGTGCGTTAACCAACAGCCTGACTCAGTGGCTTCAGGGGATGCAGCAAGGCAGCGTGGTGATGCTGGCGGTGATCATGGGGCTGATGCTGGCGTTCGATATGGGCGGCCCGGTTAACAAAGTGGCCTATGCGTTCATGCTGATTTGCGTTGCTCAGGGTGTTTATACCGTGGTGGCCATTGCGGCCGTGGGTATTTGTATCCCGCCGCTGGGGATGGGGCTGGCGACGCTGATTGGTCGTAAAAATTTCTCTGCGGAAGAGCGCGAAACCGGTAAAGCGGCGCTGGTAATGGGCTGTGTTGGCGTCACTGAAGGGGCGATTCCTTTCGCTGCCGCCGATCCGTTGCGTGTCATTCCTTCCATTATGGTGGGGACTGTCTGTGGCACGGTGACCGCAGCAGTGGTAGGTGCGCAGTGCTATGCAGGCTGGGGTGGTCTGATTGTACTGCCGGTGGTTGACGGCAAGCTGGGGTATATCGCGGCAGTGGCTGTCGGGGCTGTAGCAACGGCAATCTGCGTAAACGTGCTGAAAAGTCTGGCGCGTAAAAATGGGTCTTCGACTGCTGAGAAGGAAGATGACCTGGATTTGGATTTTGAAATTAATTAATTGAGGAACGAGCCATGACGAAAATTATTGCAGTAACCGCATGTCCTTCAGGTGTTGCCCATACCTACATGGCAGCAGAGGCGCTGGAAAGTGCCGCGAAAGCGAAAGGCTGGGAAGTGAAAGTAGAAACCCAGGGCTCGATTGGTCTGGAAAATGAACTGACTGCGGAAGACGTGGCGAGCGCCGATATGGTGATTCTGACCAAAGATATCGGCATCAAATTTGAAGAGCGTTTTGCTGGCAAGACCATCGTGCGCGTCAATATCAGCGACGCGGTAAAACGCGCTGATGCCATTATGAGCAAAATTGAAGCTCACCTGGCGCAAACCGCTTAAGTTCTTATCCCGCCCGTAAGGGCGGGTTCGCTTTCCCACAGGAGTTCCTCATGACGAATCGTATCTCTCGCCTCAAAACTGCACTGTTTGCCAATACCCGTGAAATCTCGCTGGAGCGTGCGCTGCTTTATACCGCCAGCCATCGGCAAACCGAAGGCGAACCGGTGATATTGCGCCGGGCGAAAGCAACAGCGTATATCCTTGAACACGTTGAAATTTCGATTCGTGATGAAGAACTGATTGCCGGTAACCGCACCGTAAAACCGCGCGCCGGGATTATGTCGCCGGAAATGGACCCTTACTGGTTGCTGAAAGAGCTGGATCAATTCCCGACGCGCCCGCAGGACCGCTTCGCCATTAGCGAAGAAGATAAACGTATCTACCGCGAAGAGTTGTTCCCGTACTGGGAAAAACGTTCGATGAAAGATTTCATCAACGGGCAGATGACGGATGAAGTAAAAGTCGCGACCAGCACGCAGATTTTCAGCATCAACCAGACGGATAAAGGCCAGGGACACATTATTATTGATTACCCGCGCCTGCTGAATCACGGGCTGGGTGAGCTGGTAGCGCAGATGCAGCAATATTGTCAGCAACAGCCGGAGAATCACTTTTATCAGGCAGCGCTGTTACTGCTCGAAGCCTCGCAGAAACACATTCTGCGTTACGCCGAACTGGCGGAAACGATGGCGGCAAACTGCCCGGATGCTCAGCGTCGCGAAGAGTTACTGACCATTGCGGAGATCTCCCGCCATAACGCCGAACATAAGCCGCAGACGTTCTGGCAGGCGTGCCAGTTATTCTGGTACATGAACATCATTCTGCAATACGAATCCAACGCCAGTTCGCTATCGTTGGGGCGCTTCGACCAGTATATGTTGCCGTTCTATCAGGCATCATTAACTCAGGGCGAAGATCCGGCGTTCCTGAAAGAACTGCTCGAATCTTTATGGATGAAATGCAACGACATCGTGCTGTTGCGTTCCACCAGTAGCGCGCGTTATTTCGCAGGTTTCCCAACCGGCTATACCGCACTGCTCGGCGGGTTAACCGAGAATGGACGTAGCGCGGTGAACGTGCTTTCGTTCCTCTGTCTCGACGCCTATCAAAGCGTGCAATTACCGCAACCGAACCTCGGTGTGCGCACTAACGCCTTGATCGACACGCCGTTCCTGATGAAAACCGCAGAAACCATTCGCCTCGGCACAGGTATTCCGCAAATCTTCAACGATGAAGTGGTGGTGCCAGCGTTCCTCAACCGTGGCGTTTCGCTGGAAGATGCGCGCGACTATTCAGTGGTCGGCTGCGTGGAATTATCTATTCCTGGCAGAACCTACGGCTTGCATGACATCGCGATGTTTAACCTGCTGAAAGTGATGGAAATCTGCCTGCATGAAAATGAAGGCAATGCTGCGCTGACTTATGAAGGCTTACTGGAACAGATCCGCGCCAAGATCAGCCACTACATCACCCTGATGGTTGAGGGCAGCAATATTTGCGATATCGGTCACCGTGACTGGGCACCTGTACCGCTGCTCTCGTCGTTTATCAGCGATTGTCTGGAGAAAGGCCGCGATATTACCGACGGCGGCGCGCGTTATAACTTCTCCGGCGTACAGGGGATCGGTATCGCCAACCTGAGCGATTCTCTCCATGCGTTGAAAGGGATGATTTTTGATCAACAGCGTTTAAGTTTTGATGAATTGCTGTCGGTATTAAAAGCCAACTTCGCAACGCCAGAAGGCGAAAAAGTCCGCGCTCGCTTAATTAACCGCTTCGAGAAATACGGTAATGATATCGACGAGGTGGATAACATCAGCGCCGAACTGTTACGCCATTACTGCAAAGAAGTGGAAAAATACCAGAACCCGCGCGGCGGCTACTTCACGCCGGGATCGTATACCGTTTCTGCTCACGTCCCGTTGGGATCGGTGGTTGGCGCGACGCCAGACGGTCGTTTTGCCGGAGAACAGCTGGCAGACGGCGGCTTGTCACCCATGCTGGGTCAGGACGCACAAGGGCCAACGGCGGTACTGAAGTCAGTCAGTAAGCTCGATAACACGCTGCTGTCTAACGGTACGTTGCTGAACGTGAAATTCACTCCGGCGACCCTGGAAGGTGAGGCGGGATTACGCAAACTGGCCGACTTCTTACGGGCGTTTACCCAGCTTAAGTTACAACATATTCAGTTTAACGTGGTGAACGCCGACACGTTGCGGGAAGCGCAACAGCGCCCACAAGATTATGCCGGGCTGGTGGTGCGCGTTGCCGGATACAGCGCCTTCTTTGTCGAACTGTCGAAGGAGATCCAGGATGACATCATCCGCCGGACAGCGCATCAGCTGTAACGTTGTGGAAACGCGCCGCGATGATGTGGCGCGCATTTTCAACATTCAGCGTTATTCGCTGAATGACGGCGAGGGCATTCGTACGGTGGTCTTTTTTAAAGGCTGTCCGCATCTTTGCCCGTGGTGTGCTAATCCGGAGTCGATCTCCGGCAAAATCCAGACGGTACGCAGAGAGGCGAAATGTCTGCACTGTGCGAAATGTTTGCGCGATGCGGATGAATGCCCCTCCGGGGCGTTTGAACGGATTGGTCGCGATATCAGCCTTGACGCGCTGGAACGGGAAGTGATGAAAGATGACATTTTCTTTCGCACGTCCGGCGGCGGCGTCACGCTTTCTGGCGGCGAAGTGTTAATGCAGGCGGAGTTTGCTACCCGTTTTTTACAGCGACTGCGGCTGTGGGGTGTGTCATGCGCCATCGAAACTGCCGGAGACGCGCCAGCCAGCAAGCTGTTACCGCTGGCGAAATTGTGCGATGAAGTGTTGTTCGATTTAAAAATTATGGACGCGACTCAGGCGCGGGATGTGGTGAAGATGAACCTGCCACGCGTACTGGAGAACCTGCGTTTGCTGGTGAGTGAGGGTGTCAACGTGATCCCGCGTTTGCCGCTGATCCCCGGTTTCACACTCAGCCGGGAGAATATGCAGCAGGCGCTGGACGTGCTGATCCCGCTGAATATCAGGCAGATCCATCTGTTACCGTTTCATCAGTACGGCGAACCGAAATACCGTCTGCTGGGGAAAACATGGTCGATGAAAGAGGTGTCTGCGCCGTCGTCAGCCGATGTGGCAACGATGCGCGAAATGGCAGAACGGGCCGGATTTCAGGTTACCGTGGGAGGTTAAAATGGCATACCTGGTGGCAGTAACCGCCTGCGTGAGCGGCGTGGCGCATACTTATATGGCGGCGGAACGGCTGGAAAAGTTGTGCCAGATAGAGAAATGGGGCGTCAGCATTGAAACCCAGGGCGCGCTGGGAACGGAGAATCGTTTAGCGGACGAGGATATCCGCCGGGCGGATGTTGCGCTGTTGATTACGGATATCGAGCTTGCTGGTGCCGAGCGATTTGAACATTGTCGCTACGTGCAATGCAGTATCTACGCGTTCCTGCGTGAGCCGCAGCGGGTGATGAGCGCGGTGCGTAAAGTGCTTTCTGCGCCGCAGCAAACCCATCTTATTCTGGAGTAGTCGGTTTTTCTGTCAGTTGGCTGTGGTACTGCCGACGATATTCCGACGGCGAGCGTTCGGTGTTTTTACGAAACAGACGGCAGAAGTAGTTGCTGTCGACAAAGCCGCAGGCGTGCGCCACTTCTTTTACCTTCAGGTCATAGCCTTTCAATAACGTCTTAGCGTGCTCCAGTCGCGTGTGATTCAGGTATTCGTTAAAACCAATGGCCCCCGTTTTTTGAAACAGGTGCGAGAGATAGTTTGGTGAAATATAGAACGCCTGTGCGACAGATTCGCGGGTAAGCGCGGAGGCATAGCGTTCGTCGATATAATCACGAATAGCTTCGAATAGAGCCTGGCTGCGTGAGGCGGTCTGGATTTGGCTGCCAAGCAAATCGCGGCAGTGGCTAAGCAGGCTGGCGACGATAAGCCTTGCCGTTTGCTGCTCCTGCGGCTGCATTTGCATTTCATTGAGCGTTTGTAGCAGAAAAGAACCTATGCGTGGGCCGCGTCGGGCGACGTGTTGCTTCGCCAGATTTTGATATTGTTTGCCATCCCATTGTACGACGCTGAAGCCGAGTTGCTGTTTGCCAAACAGCACGCTAAAGGTGGTCGCGGGTGTTTTCCATTGTGGGAAATTCCAGCCGCCAGCGGGAACGTACAGCACATCGCCAGGAACTAACGTTGCTCCAGCGCCGGTATCAACAAACTCACCTTCCAGCACTATTTCCAGCCGTGGAAAATCGACCTGATACGCAAGATCGGGCACCGGACCGTTGCTACTGGCAAAGTAAATCTGGCGCAGCGACAGCGGGCCGTTGATCAGGCGGGAGAGCAGATAGCTGACGTCGTGATACATGTTATTCCCTTAGGTATGTAGACGGGAAAACAGTAACTGGCATTATGAAAAAAGGCCACCTGAAAAGTGTGGCCTGATGGGAGTTCGATGTAAACATTGCGGCAGTTTCAGTCGCCTTGTATTGCCGGATGCGGCGTAAACGCTTTATCTGGCCTACCGCCGCGATCTGTAGGCCGGATAAGACGCGTCAAGCGTCGCATCCGGCAAATAGCATCTGGCTGATAATTACTGATTACCCACCTGATCGCCATACGGCAGAGTGTCGTAATCGATCAGCGCATTTTTCTTATACGGGTTACCAATCCAGCGGGTAGTTTCTTTGAACTGCGGATTCACCACTGAACGGGTTGGATCGTAACCGTCGTAAGATAAGCCCGCCAAATCTGACCAGGTGTGGATCAGTTCCGCCAGGCTGTATTTACGATCAACATCCTGCGAGAAATCACGCGGATGAGTCGCTTGCCATTTTTCCGACGTCCACAGCAGGAACGGAATGGTGTACATATGGCGCGTCGGGTTGTCTTCGTTACGCCCCTGAGTTTTGTGTGGCGGCGTGTCGTAAACCTCTTCACCGTGGTCAGAGAAATAAACCAGGAATCCGTTCGGATCTGCTGCTTTAAAGTCTTTAATCAGGCTGGCAACCACATGATCGTTATACAGGTTAGCGTTGTCATAATCGTTATATGACTCCAGCTCTTCTGCGCTTAATCCTGGCGGAACATGATCGGTATTGCCATCAAACTTGCCCTGATTTTCCGGGTAGCGGTATTTGTATTTGATATGCGTACCCAGCAGATGAACGATGATCAGTTTCTTCGGCGCAGGGTCCTTCAGAACTTCCTGGAACGGCTTCAGCACATTGGTGTCGTATTCACGCGCACTCTGCGTACGTTGCTGGTTCATGTAGTACTGCTTGTCGGTCTGGCGCGAAAATACCGTCAGCATGGTGTTGCGGGCAGTCATCGTCTGCTGGTTGGTTATCCAGAAGGTTTTATAACCTGCCTGTTTCATCATGTTCATCAGCGACGGCTGTGTCAGATACAGGTCCGGGTTCTTTTCGTTGGCAAAGGTTAGCGCCTGTTGCAGGATTTCAATGGTGTACGGACGCGATGTGACCACGTTATTGAACACCGTCAGGTTCGGATCGGTTTTATGCAGCGCATCCAGTTCCGGCGTGGTTTCACGCGGATAGCCGTACAGGCTCATGCGTCCACGCTGGGTCGATTCGCCAATCACCAGCACTAAGGTGCGCGGTTCGTTACCTGATTCGTCTTTGAAATTAGCCAGTGGCGGTAATGCGTTATTTTCATTCAGCAGCTTCGTCAGTGAGTTAAGTTGTTGACGATACTGATAATAACCGGTCAGAAATTGCCACGGCGCGGCAGGTTCCATGCGAGATGCCAGATTATCCAACGTTTTCTCAAATGGCTTGTTCTTGATAAACGTATTCATGGCGATCGGGTGCAGAATCAAGCCATAAAGCAGGGCAAAAGAGACAACATAACGCCACGGTTTTGGAATATAGACCGGGCGCAGGCGCGTCCACAGCAAAACTGCCACCGCCGTGTAGGCCAGCGCGATAAGCACAATCTTCAGGCTGAAATACTGGCTTAAATACTCGCTGGCTTCGTTGGTGTTGGTCTCAAACATCACAAACAGAACGCTCTGCGAGAACTCCTGACCGTAGATGACGTAGTAGCACAACGCTGCCAGAGAAGCCGCCCACAGCATTACGCCGATTACCGCTGCGATAATCTTAATCCGCTTCGGAAAGAGGAATACCGGGATCAACCACAGCGAACTGAACAGCAGCGAGTCGCGAATGCCGTTGGTGCCGCTGTAGCCGCTGATGTAAATAATGGCCTGTAACAGGGTAGAGAAAAACCAAAAGTAGAGCAGTGCCCAACCCAGGGCTTTCCAGCTAAAAATGGGTTTAGTCTGGACTTCAGTGGAATGCATAGTAAGAACCCGTTTTGGATAATAGCGCCGAATGTAAGGACAAAACCTTAAGGATATCTGAAGGGATATCCAGAATCTGGGTGAAATGCAGACAGAAATATATTGAAAACGAAGGTGTTAGAACAGAAGTATTTCAGAAAACCCTCGCGCTATTGCACGAGGGTTGATAGAGGAGGGGGGTTAGCCAGTATTACGCATACCAGCTGCAATTCCGGCAATAGTGACCATCAACGCTTGTTCGACGCGGGGATCTGGCTCCTGGCCTTCTTTTTCAGCCTGGCGCGAACGATGCAGCAACTCTGCCTGCAGTACGTTCAGCGGGTCAGTGTATATATTTCGTAGCTGAATAGACTCGGCAATCCACGGTAGATCGGCCATCAGATGGGAGTCGTTGGCAATCGCTAGCACCACTTTGATGTCTTCTTCTTGCAGATTGCGTAACTCTTTACCTAACGGCCACAGTGCTTTGTCGACCAGGCGTTGGTCATAGTATTCCGCCAGCCACAGATCTGCTTTGGCGAATACCATTTCCAGCATACCCAGACGCGTTGAGAAGAACGGCCAGTCGCGGCACATGGCTTCCAGTTCGCTCTGTTTGCCATCTTCCACCACTTTTTGCAGCGCCGTACCCGCGCCCAGCCAGGCGGGGAGCATCAGGCGGTTTTGTGTCCAGGCAAAAATCCACGGAATGGCGCGCAGAGACTCGACGCCGCCGGTTGGGCGACGTTTCGCCGGGCGTGAACCTAACGGCAGTTTACCCAGTTCCTGTTCCGGCGTAGCGGAGCGGAAGTAAGGGACAAAGTCTTTGTTTTCACGCACGTAGCCACGGTAGAGATCGCAGGAGATGACTGACAGTTCATCCATAATGCGACGCCAGCTCTCTTTCGGCTCAGGCGGTGGCAGCAGGTTAGCTTCCAGAATCGCCCCGGTGTACAGCGACAAGCTGCTAACGGTGATTTCTGGCAGACCGTATTTGAAGCGGATCATCTCGCCCTGCTCGGTTACTCGCAGGCCGCCTTTCAGGCTTCCCGGCGGTTGCGACAGCAGCGCCGCATGGGCAGGTGCGCCGCCGCGACCAATGGAACCACCGCGACCATGGAACAGCGTCAGTTCAATACCCGCTTTTTCGCAGGTTTTGATTAACGCGTCCTGTGCCTGATATTGCGCCCAGGAGGCCGCCATCACGCCCGCATCTTTTGCTGAGTCGGAATAGCCAATCATCACCATCTGTTTGCCCTGAATCAGACCGCGATACCAGTCGATATTCAGCAGTTGGGTCATGACATCGTTGGCGTTGTTCAGGTCATCGAGAGTTTCAAACAGCGGTGCGACTGGCATCGCAAACCCGATACCCGCTTCTTTCAGCAGCAGGTGGACGGCCAGTACGTCGGACGGCGTTTTCGCCATCGAGATCACGTAGGCGGCAATAGAGCCTTGCGGCGCTTCGGCAATCACCTGACAGGTATCAAGCACTTCGCGCGTTTCGGCGCTTGGTTGCCAGTTGCGCGGCAGAAGCGGACGTTTGGAGTTCAATTCGCGGATCAGGAATGCCTGCTTGTCGGCCTCTGACCAGCTTTCATAATCGCCGATACCGAGATAGCGGGTCAGCTCGCCCAGCGCTTCGGTATGGCGGGTGCTCTCCTGACGGATATCAATACGCACCAGCGGTACGCCGAAACATTTCACGCGGCGCAGGGTGTCGAGCAGATCGCCGTTGGCGATAATACCCATGCCACACGCCTGAAGTGACTGGTAGCAAGCGTAGAGCGGCTCCCACAGTTCTTCGTTCTGCGTCAGCAGACCTTCCGGCTTCGGCAGTTCTTCGCCTTTCAGACGCGCCTCCAGCCAGGCCTGTGTCGCCATCAGGCGAGAACGCAGGTTTTTCATCAGATAGCGATACGGTTCTGCGGCACCTTCTTCGCCGACCAGCGCCAGCAGTTCTGGGGTGGCCTCAACCATCGACAGTTCAGAAACCAGAACCTGAATATCTTTCAGGAACAGGTCGGTGGCTTTCCAGCGGCTGAGCAGCAGGACGTGGCGGGTGATATCGGCAGTGACGTTCGGGTTGCCGTCGCGGTCGCCGCCCATCCACGAAGTAAAACGGACCGGAACAAATTCGACCGGCAGTTTGTAGCCGAGGTTCTCTTCCAGTTGTTCGTTCAGTTCGCGCAGGTAATTTGGTACGCCTTGCCACAGGCTGTTTTCCACTACGGCAAAGCCCCATTTGGCTTCATCTACCGGGCTTGGACGCAGCTTACGGATTTCATCAGTATGCCAGGACTGAGCAATCAACTGGCGCAGGCGGCGCATCAGCTGGTGGTGTTCGTAGTCGGCGATATCTTTGTTATCGAGCTGTTTTAAGCAGGCGTTCACTTCCACCATTTTGTGGATCAGTGTCCGACGGGTAATTTCGGTTGGGTGAGCCGTGAGGACCAGTTCCAGCGACAGCGATTCCACTGCTTTTTTGATGGTGTCTTCGCTCAGTTCCGGCTGGTTTTTCAGTTTACGCAGGGTGCGGGCGATCACTTCCGGATTGCTGGCAGCCTCGCCTTTCGGCGAAATGCTGTGGTATTGCTCGGCGGTGTTGGCCAGGTTCAGGAACTGACTAAACGCACGCGCAACGGGCAGCAGCTCGTCGTTCGACAAATTTTGTAAGGTGGTGAGTAACTCCTGGCGGTTAGCATCATTGCCAGCGCGTGAAGATTTGGACAACTTACGGATAGTTTCTACGCGTTCAAGAATGTGTTCTCCTAACGCATCCTTGATGGTTTCTCCCAGCACTTTGCCGAGCATACTGACATTACTACGCAATGCGGAATATTGTTCGTTCATATTACCCCAGACACCCATCTTATCGTTTGATAGCCCTGTATCCTTCACGTCGCATTGGCGCGAATATGCTCGGGCTTTGCTTTTCGTCGTCTTTTATAAAGCCACGTAAAAGCGGTGACGTCAAATGCTGCGAAATCGCTTCAGCAAACGAATAAATAGCAGGAATTTACGCCATTAAATTCACGACGTTTTAAATAAGCGTAACTTATGGGAATGTTAAAAAACCACCATACATAACACCAAAGGTGTAGGTCAGATAAGATGCGCAAGCATCGCATCCGACATTATTGCGGCACTGGAGTTTGGCAACGGTGCCGGATGCGGCGCGAGCACCTTATCCGGCCTACGGTTGGACATCGTTTGAGTCACTGTAGGTCGGATAAGATGCGCAAGCATCGCATCCGACATTATTGCGGCACCGTAGTTTGACAACAGTGCCGGATGCGGCGCGAGCACCTTATCCGGCCTACGGTTGGGCATCGTTTGAGTCACTGTAGGTCGGATAAGATGCGCAAGCATCGCATCCGACATTATTGTGGCACCGGAGTTTGACAACAGTGCCGGATGCGGCGCGAGCGCCTTATCCGGCCTACAGTTGGGCATCGTTTGAGTCACTGTAGGTCGGATAAGATGCGCAAGCATCGCATCCGACATTCATTGCGGCACCGGAGTTTGGCAACGGTGCCGGATGCGGCGCAAGCGCCTTATCCGGCCTACGTTTTAATGCCAGCAAAAATGGTGAATTACCTGGGTAATCAACTCACGGGTGGGTTTAATAAACCGCGTCTCCAGATATTCATCAGGCTGATGAGCTTGATTGATGGAACCCGGACCGAGCACCAGCGTCGGGCATAACGTTTGAATAAACGGCGCTTCGGTACAGTAGTTAACCACTTCGGTCTTTGCACCGAGCAATTTCTCAACCACTTCAACCAGTTGATGATTTGGCGGGCATTCATAGCCTGGGATCGGTGGGTGCAACTCTTCGACCGTCAGACGACCCGGCCAGCGTTCGCTCACCGGAGCCAGCGCGTCGTTGAGTAGGCCATTAAGTTCATTAAGTGTCATGCCCGGCAGCGGTCGAATATCCATATGCAACTCACAGCAGGCGCAAATTCGGTTAGAGGCGTCGCCGCCGTGAATATGCCCGAGGTTGAGCGTGGGGTATGGCACGGTAAACGCTTCGTAGTGATAACGTTCTTTCAGGTTATCGCGTAATTGCAAAATATGGCCGATGGCGTCGTGCATCAGTTCGATAGCGTTAACTCCGCGCGCCGGATCGCTGGAGTGGCCCGACTGACCCAGAATGCGAATGGCATTTGAGATGTGGCCTTTATGCGCGCGTACTGGTTGCAGCGACGTCGGTTCGCCAATGATGGCGCAATCCGGGCGCAGGGCGGTAGTTTCGGCAAAATAACGCGCTCCGGCCATACTGGTTTCTTCATCGGCAGTCGCCAGAATGTAGAGCGGTTTTTTCAGTTTCGTGACGTCGACATCGCGTAATGCATCGAGGATAAACGCAAAGAAGCCTTTCATGTCGGCGGTGCCTAAGCCGTAAAGCTTGCCGTCATGCTCCGTTAGCGTAAACGGATCGCGCGTCCAGCGACCGTCATCAAACGGCACCGTATCGGTATGCCCCGCCAGCAACAAGCCACCAGCACCCTGTCCGGTACTTGCCAGCATATTAAATTTGTTGCGAGTTCCTGGCACAGGCTGCACTTCCACATTGAAGCCCAAATCTTTAAACCAGTCCGCCAGCAGAGTGATTAAATCTGCATTGCTTTGATCGAGTGCCTCTTCCGTAGCGCTTATTGAAGGTGTGGCAATCAGAGCGCGGTAAATCTCGATAAATGGCGGTAATTTGTTTTTCATTGTTGACACACCTCTGGTCATGATAGTATCAATATTCATGCAGTATTTATGAATAAAAATACACTAACGTTGAGCGTAATAAAACCCACCAGCCGTAAGGTGAATGTTTTACGTTTAACCTGGCAACCAGACATAAGAAGGTGAATAGCCCCGATGTTGAATACGCTGATTGTGGGTGCCAGCGGCTACGCTGGCGCAGAGCTAGTGACCTATGTAAATCGCCATCCGCATATGAACATAACCGCTTTGACTGTCTCAGCGCAAAGCAATGATGCGGGAAAGTTAATCTCCGATTTGCATCCGCAGCTCAAAGGCATCGTTGACCTGCCGTTGCAGCCGATGTCGGATATCAGCGAGTTTAGCCCAGGGGTGGATGTGGTGTTTCTCGCCACCGCCCATGAAGTTAGCCACGATTTAGCGCCGCAGTTTCTTGAAGCTGGCTGTGTGGTGTTCGACCTTTCCGGCGCGTTTCGTGTTAACGACGTCACCTTCTATGAAAAATATTACGGCTTTACCCATCAATACCCGGAACTGCTGGAACAGGCAGCCTACGGTCTGGCGGAGTGGTGCGGTAATAAATTAAAAGAAGCAAATTTGATTGCGGTGCCAGGCTGTTATCCGACGGCGGCACAGCTGGCGCTGAAACCGTTGATTGATGCCGATCTTCTTGACCTCAGTCAGTGGCCGGTGATTAACGCCACCAGCGGCGTGAGCGGTGCAGGACGTAAGGCAGCGATTTCAAACAGCTTTTGTGAAGTTAGCCTGCAACCGTATGGCGTCTTTACTCATCGCCATCAACCAGAGATCGCCACACACCTCGGTGCTGACGTTATCTTCACCCCGCATCTGGGCAATTTCCCGCGCGGCATTCTCGAAACCATTACCTGCCGCCTGAAACCGGGTGTGACCCAGGCGCAAGTCGCGCAAGCGTTACAGCAGGCGTATGCCCATAAACCGCTGGTGCGGCTGTATGACAAAGGCGTTCCGGCGCTGAAAAATGTCGTTGGGCTGCCATTTTGCGATATCGGGTTTGCCGTTCAGGGCGAGCATCTGATTATTGTGGCGACCGAAGACAACTTACTGAAAGGCGCGGCGGCACAAGCGGTACAGTGCGCCAATATTCGTTTCGGCTATGCGGAAACGCAGTCTCTTATTTAAGGGTGCAATGATGAATCCATTAATTATCAAGCTGGGCGGCGTACTGCTGGATAGCGAAGAGGCGCTGGAACGGCTGTTCAGCGCACTGGTGAAATATCGTGAGTCACATCAGCGTCCGCTAGTGATTGTCCACGGCGGCGGCTGCGTGGTGGATGAGCTGATGAAAGGGCTGAATCTGCCGGTGAAAAAGAAAAACGGCCTGCGGGTGACGCCTGCGGATCAGATAGACATTATCACCGGAGCGCTGGCGGGAACGGCAAATAAAACCCTGCTGGCATGGGCGAAGAAACATCAGATTGCGGCCGTAGGTTTGTTTCTCGGTGACGGCGACAGCGTCAAAGTGACCCAGCTTGATGAAGAGTTAGGTCATGTTGGACTGGCGCAGCCAGGTTCGCCTAAGCTTATCAATACGTTGCTGGAGAACGGCTATCTGCCGGTGGTCAGCTCCATTGGCGTAACAGACGAAGGGCAACTGATGAACGTCAATGCCGACCAGGCGGCGACGGCGCTGGCGGCAACGCTGGGCGCGGATCTGATTTTGCTCTCCGACGTCAGCGGCATTCTCGACGGTAAAGGGCAACGCATTGCCGAAATGACCGCCGCGAAAGCAGAACAACTGATTGAGCAGGGCATTATTACTGACGGCATGATAGTGAAAGTGAACGCGGCGCTGGATGCTGCGCGCACGCTGGGCCGTCCGGTAGATATCGCCTCCTGGCGTCATGCGGAACAGCTTCCGGCACTGTTTAACGGTATGCCGATGGGTACGCGGATTTTAGCTTAAGTTTTGTTAGCCGGAGGCGCAGCTTTCCGGCATTGAATTTCAAAATAAGGAAACAGAGTTATGGCACTTTGGGGCGGGCGTTTTACCCAGGCAGCAGATCAACGGTTCAAACAATTCAACGACTCACTGCGCTTTGATTACCGTCTGGCGGAGCAGGATATTGTTGGCTCTGTGGCCTGGTCCAAAGCCCTGGTAACGGTCGGCGTGTTAACCGCAGAAGAGCAGGCGCAACTGGAAGAGGCGCTGAACGTGCTGCTGGAAGATGTTCGCGCCAGGCCACAACAAATCCTTGAAAGCGATGCCGAAGATATCCATAGCTGGGTGGAAGGCAAACTGATCGACAAAGTGGGCCAGTTAGGCAAAAAACTGCATACCGGGCGTAGCCGTAATGATCAGGTAGCGACTGACCTGAAACTGTGGTGCAAAGATACCGTTAGCGAGTTGCTGACGGCTAACCGTCAGCTGCAATCGGCGCTGGTGGAAACCGCACAAAACAATCAGGACGCGGTGATGCCGGGTTACACCCACCTGCAACGCGCTCAACCGGTGACTTTCGCGCACTGGTGCCTGGCCTACGTTGAGATGCTGGCGCGTGATGAAAGCCGTTTGCAGGACGCGCTTAAGCGTCTGGATGTCAGCCCGTTAGGCTGTGGCGCACTGGCGGGAACGGCCTATGAAATCGACCGTGAACAGTTAGCAGGCTGGCTGGGCTTTGCTTCGGCGACCCGTAACAGTCTGGACAGCGTTTCTGACCGTGATCATGTGCTGGAACTGCTTTCTGCTGCCGCTATCGGCATGGTGCATCTGTCGCGTTTTGCTGAAGATCTGATTTTCTTTAACACCGGCGAAGCAGGTTTTGTGGAGCTTTCTGACCGCGTGACTTCAGGTTCATCATTAATGCCGCAGAAGAAAAACCCGGATGCGCTGGAGCTGATTCGCGGTAAATGCGGTCGGGTGCAGGGCGCATTAACTGGCATGATGATGACGCTGAAAGGTTTGCCGCTGGCTTACAACAAAGATATGCAGGAAGACAAAGAAGGTCTGTTCGACGCGCTCGATACCTGGCTGGACTGCCTGCATATGGCGGCGCTGGTGCTGGACGGCATTCAGGTGAAACGTCCGCGTTGCCAGGAAGCGGCGCAGCAAGGTTACGCGAACGCCACTGAACTGGCGGATTACCTGGTGGCGAAAGGCGTACCGTTCCGCGAGGCGCACCATATTGTTGGTGAAGCGGTGGTGGAAGCCATTCGTCAGGGCAAACCGCTGGAAGAGCTGCCGCTCAGTGAGTTGCAGAAATTCAGCCAGGTGATTGGCGAAGATGTCTATCCGATTCTGTCGCTGCAATCGTGCCTCGACAAGCGTGCTGCAAAAGGCGGCGTCTCACCGCAACAGGTGGCGCAGGCGATTGCTTTTGCAAGGGCGCGGTTGGGGTAATTTGTTTATATAGCTCCCTTGAAAATGGGGAGCTAACCTGATGCGCTTCGCTTACCACGCCTACAAAGTGCGACACTACGTAGGCGGATGAGGCGTTTACGCCGCATCAGGCAGAAATTTGTCAGCATTCTGGTGACCTTAAATTTAACGCCCAACCAGAATCATTATTTGTCACATTCCTTTTTATCCCAGTGCCTTCTTTTATGTTCGTTCCTCGCATAAAAATACTTTTAAATACATCAAACAATACACATTTTAATTAATTGAATATAATTAATTTCTATAGTTGTGTTCATTTTTAAGATTAATGGGTCTTGTTATGTGATTATTTAACGTGTTGTTTTAACAATGGTAATTAATAGTGTGGATGAAATTTGAGGATATTCTTGTTCCTCGGTGGGAATTTTTGTTTTTAATGTGATCACGGTTGAATAATCGCCCTTTCTCTCTTGTATGGTAGTAGGCGTAAATTTAAGTTTGAAACGCCTATTTACAACACAGGAGATTGCAATAATGAAAATTATTGCTGCGGATGTTTTTGTTACTTGCCCCGGGCGTAATTTCGTTACGCTTAAAATAACCACGGAAAGCGGACTTTGCGGACTGGGAGATGCCACCTTAAATGGTCGCGAATTGTCGGTCGCTTCTTATCTGAAAGATCATCTTTGCCCACAATTAATTGGCCGTGATGCCAGTCGAATCGAAGATATCTGGCAATTCTTTTATAAAGGCGCTTACTGGCGGCGTGGCCCCGTCACGATGTCTGCCATTTCTGCTATTGATATGGCGTTGTGGGATATCAAAGCTAAAGCAGCCAATATGCCGCTGTATCAACTGCTTGGTGGTGCTTCTCGTGAAGGCGTGATGGTTTATTGCCACACCACCGGGCGCACGATTGATGAAGTCCTTGAAGACTATGCAAAGCACCAGCAGATGGGCTTTAAGGCGATTCGTGTGCAGTGTGGTGTACCGGGTATGCAAACCACCTATGGCCTGGCGAAGGGCAAAGGGTTGGCGTACGAACCGGCAACCAAAGGTCAGTGGCCGGAAGAGCAGTTGTGGTCTTCAGAAAAGTATCTCGACTTTACGCCGAAGTTGTTTGAAGCGGTGCGCAATAAGTTCGGTTTTAACGAACATCTGTTGCATGACATGCACCATCGCCTGACCCCTATCGAAGCGGCGCGCTTTGGGAAGAGCATTGAGGATTACCGCCTGTTCTGGATGGAAGATCCGACGCCTGCCGAGAACCAGGAATGTTTCCGTCTGATTCGCCAGCATACCGTAACGCCGATTGCGGTCGGTGAAGTGTTTAACAGTATCTGGGACTGCAAGCAGTTAATCGAAGAGCAGCTGATTGACTATATTCGCACGACGATTACCCATGCCGGCGGCATTACCGGGATGCGGCGGATTGCCGATTTTGCATCGCTTTATCAGGTACGTACCGGTTCGCATGGCCCTTCAGATTTATCGCCTGTTTGTCATGCGGCGGCGCTGCATTTTGACCTCTGGGTACCAAATTTTGGCGTTCAGGAGTACATGGGCTATTCCGAACAAATGCTTGAAGTCTTCCCGCACAGCTGGCGCTTCGATGAAGGTTATATGCACCCAGGCGATGAACCGGGGTTGGGTATTTCTTTCGATGAGAAACTGGCGGCGAAATATCCGTATGACCCGGCGTATCTCCCCGTCGCACGACTGGAAGACGGCACATTGTGGAATTGGTAATAACGCGTTCGCTTAATTATTTTCTGATTAGTCATCAAATCGATTAATTCTGCTCAAGGAGCTAAAAATGGACGTTGATTTGCCAGGTAGTGCTGCGGGTAATAAACCGCAACGGATTCGTCGTATTCAGACAGTGACGCTGGTTTTATTATTTATGGCAGGGATTGTTAATTTCCTCGACCGCTCGTCATTGAGCGTGGCAGGCGAAGCGATTCGTGGCGAGTTAGGATTATCTGCCACCGAGTTTGGTTTTTTGCTTTCTGCATTTTCTCTGTCTTATGGTTTTTCACAACTTCCTTCCGGTATTTTGCTAGACCGCTTTGGCCCACGAATAGTTTTAGGCGCAGGTTTAATATTCTGGTCATTAATGCAGGCATTAACAGGAATGGTTAATTCTTTTAGCCACTTTATTTTAATGCGTATCGGTCTGGGTATTGGCGAAGCGCCATTTATGCCTGCGGGGGTAAAATCGATCACCGACTGGTATGCACAAAAAGAACGCGGCACGGCGCTGGGGATTTTTAACTCATCTACCGTTATCGGCCAGGCTATCGCGCCTCCTGCTCTTGTATTGATGCAGCTGGCATGGGGCTGGCGGACGATGTTTGTCATCATCGGCGTGGCGGGGATACTGGTTGGGATCTGTTGGTACGCGTGGTATCGCAACCGGGCGCAGTTTGTCCTGACCGAGGAAGAACGGACATATCTCTCCGCGCCGGTTAAACCGCGTCCACAGTTACAATTTAGCGAGTGGCTGGCGCTGTTTAAGCATCGGACAACGTGGGGGATGATTTTAGGTTTCTCTGGCGTCAACTATACAGGCTGGCTCTACATCGCGTGGCTACCCGGTTATTTGCAAGCCGAGCAAGGTTTCAGTCTGGCGAAAACGGGTTGGGTGGCGGCGATTCCTTTCCTCGCGGCGGCAGTCGGAATGTGGGTTAACGGTATTGTTGTCGATCGGCTGGCGAAAAAAGGCTACGACCTGGCGAAGACGCGTAAAACGGCTATTGTCTGCGGTTTGATGATGTCGGCATTAGGCACGTTGCTGGTCGTGCAATCTTCCTCACCAACGCAAGCGGTGGCATTTATCTCAATGGCGCTGTTCTGTGTGCATTTCGCGGGAACGTCTGCATGGGGACTGGTGCAGGTGATGGTGTCTGAAACCAAAGTGGCTTCCATCGCCGGTATTCAAAACTTTGGTAGTTTTGTCTTTGCTTCCTTTGCTCCGATCGTAACTGGTTGGGTAGTGGATACTACGCACTCGTTTAATCTTGCGCTGGTTATCGCTGCCTGTGTGACCTTCACTGGTGCGCTGTGTTACTTCTTTATTGTCAAAGATCGCATTGAGTAACCGTGACTTTCAGGCTCTCTTGCTGTGGGCCTGTAGAATAAAAAAAAGCGGATCCTGGAGATCCGCAAAAGTTCACGTTGGCTTTAGTTATTCGAGTTGAGAAACTCTCGAAACGGGCAGTGACTTCAAGGGTTAAAAGAGGTGCCGCTCCGTTTCTGTGCGCAATTATCAGTCACAATGCTTGATAGGGATAATCGTTCGTTGCTATGCTACCTATCGCCATGAACTATCGTGGCGATGGAGGATGGATAATGAATATTCGTGATCTTGAGTACCTGGTGGCATTGGCCGAGCACCGCCATTTTCGCCGTGCGGCAGATTCCTGCCACGTTAGCCAGCCGACGCTTAGCGGGCAAATTCGTAAGCTGGAAGATGAGCTGGGCGTGATGTTGCTGGAGCGGACCAGCCGTAAAGTGTTATTCACCCAGGCGGGAATGCTACTGGTGGATCAGGCGCGTACCGTGCTGCGCGAGGTGAAAGTCCTTAAAGAGATGGCAAGCCAGCAGGGGGAGACGATGTCCGGGCCGCTGCATATTGGTTTGATTCCCACGGTTGGGCCTTACCTGTTGCCGCATATCATCCCGATGCTGCACCAGACCTTTCCGAAGCTGGAAATGTATCTGCATGAAGCGCAGACCCATCAGTTACTGGCGCAACTGGACAGTGGCAAACTCGACTGCGTGATCCTCGCGCTGGTGAAAGAGAGCGAAGCATTCATTGAAGTACCGTTGTTTGATGAACCCATGTTGTTGGCAGTCTATGAAGATCACCCGTGGTCTAATCGCGAATGCGTGCCGATGGCCGATCTGGCAGGGGAAAAACTGCTGATGCTGGAAGATGGTCACTGTCTGCGCGATCAGGCGATGGGCTTCTGCTTTGAAGCTGGAGCGGATGAAGATACACACTTCCGCGCGACCAGTCTGGAGACGCTGCGCAACATGGTGGCCGCAGGTAGCGGGATCACTTTATTGCCTGCGCTGGCTGTACCGCCAGAACGCAAACGTGATGGCGTGGTTTATCTGCCGTGCATTAAGCCGGAACCACGCCGTACCATTGGTCTGGTTTATCGTCCTGGCTCACCGCTGCGCAGCCGCTATGAGCAGCTGGCAGAGGCCATCCGCGCAAAAATGGATGGCCATTTCGATAAAGCGTTAAAACAGGCGGTTTAAGCCGTTTAATGCCGCTACCCGATAGGCTTCCGCCATGGTCGGGTAGTTAAAGGTGGTGTTGACGAAGTACTCAATGGTGTTGCCGCCACCTTTCTGTTCCATAATCGCCTGACCGATATGAATAATTTCGGCAGCGCGCTCACCAAAGCAATGGATCCCCAGAATCTCTTTTGTTTCCCGATGGAACAAAATTTTCAGCGTACCCACGTTCATGCCAACGATTTGTGCACGCGCCAGATGTTTAAACTGGGCGCGGCCTACTTCATACGGTACTTTCATCGCGGTCAGCTGCTGTTCAGTTTTGCCCACGGAGCTGATTTCCGGGATGGTGTAAATACCGGTAGGGATATCTTCAATCAAGTGCGCGGTGGCTTCACCTTTTACCAGCGCCTGCGCGGCAATGCGCCCCTGGTCATAAGCCGCTGAAGCCAGGCTCGGATAACCAATCACGTCGCCCACCGCGTAAACGTGCGGCTGCGCGGTCTGATACATGCTGTTGACCTTCAGCTGTCCGCGACTGTCAGTTTCCAGCCCAATGTTCTGTAACGCCAGCGAATCGGTATTACCGGTGCGACCGTTGGCATAGAGCAGACAGTCGGCTTTCAGTTTTTTGCCCGACTTCAGATGCATGATCACACCGTCGTCACAGCCTTCGATCTTCTCGTACTCTTCGTTGTGACGAATCACTACGCCACTGTTCCAGAAGTGATAGGAGAGCGAATCTGACATCTCTTGATCGAGAAACGCCAACAGGCGATCGCGGGTATTGATCAGATCTACTTTTACGTCCATACCGCGGAAGATCGACGCATATTCACAGCCGATCACTCCAGCACCGTAAATAAGTACATGGCGCGGTTCGTGGTGCATGCTAAGAATTGAGTCGCTGTCGTAAATGCGTGGATGGGTGAAATCGACGTCTGCTGGATGATAAGGGCGTGAGCCGCAGGCAATGACAAATTTTTCAGCGGTTAGTGTTTCGACGCTGCCGTCCGGGCAATCCAGCGCCAACGTATGCTCGTCAACAAAGCGAGCGTTCCCCTGCAATATTTCACAGTGATTACGTTCGTAAAATCCCTGACGCATGCGCGTTTGTTGATTAATCACGTTATCGGCATGGTTAAGGATATCGGCAAAAGAAGAGCGGAGCAGTCGGGAATGGTCGCTGTAAAGTGGGTTTTGATTGAATTCTATAATGCGGCTGACGGCGTGACGGAGAGCTTTCGACGGGATGGTTCCCCAGTGGGTGCAACCGCCGCCAACATTTTGATAACGCTCGATAACTGCGACGCGCGCACCTTGCTTAACCAGGCCCATTGCAGCGCCTTCGCCGCCGGGGCCGGAACCTATTACTATGGCATCGTAATCGTAGGAATGTGGCATGGTAGGGCTTACCTGTTCTTATACATAAAAGCAACAGAATGGTAACATTTTATCGCGGGTAAGCCAATTGATCCCCGTCATTTATCTGGCTATATCGTGAGCGGCCTTTGCTTTGTCTTCCTCCTTCTTATTTTATTTATTCACTATTAATTGCTTTTTCTTATGGCTGATAGTTTTATCTTGCCGAAGTGTGCTTTTTTGTTATTGTCTATGTTAAATATTCTTATAAAACAAACATATAAATATTTTATATTGATGTCTTATTTATATTTATACCATCAATAAAATCCGTTAATTAACCTGTTTATAAGTGAATAAAGGAATAGTCGATGATCGAACACTACATTCGTGGGTTTGAGGAAGAGTTGCGCGAGATCCGCCACAAAATCCACGAAAACCCGGAGTTGGGGCTACAAGAATTTAAAACCAGTGCTCTGGTTGCGGAAAAGCTGCGCCAGTGGGGCTATGAGGTTGAGCAAGGGCTGGCGACGACGGGGATAGTGGCCACGTTAAAAGTGGGCGACGGAGAGAAAAGTATTGGCCTGCGGGCGGATATGGATGCGCTGCCAATTTATGAAAATAGTGGCAAGCCCTGGGCCAGTAAACATCCCGGTTTAATGCACGCATGCGGGCATGACGGCCATACCACGATATTACTAGGAGCTGCACGTTATCTTGCCGAAACTCGTCGTTTTAACGGCACGTTACGTCTTATCTTCCAGCCCGCAGAAGAGATGATTAACGGCGGCGAGATTATGGTTAAAGAAGGTCTTTTTGACCACTTCCCCTGCGATGTGATTTTCGGGATGCACAACATGCCGGGCTTGCCGGTTGGCAAGTTTTTCTTCCAGCCAGGGGCGCTAATGGCGTCAATGGATCAGTTCCACATCACAGTTCGCGGCTGTGGAGGGCATGGCGCAATTCCTCACAAAGCCATCGATCCGGTGCTGGTCGCGGCACATATCACCACCGCATTACAAAGCATTGTGTCGCGCAATGTCGATCCGCTGGAAGCGGCGGTAATTACCGTTGGTAGCATTTTTGCAGGGGAGGCGGCTAACGTCATTCCTGACAGTGCTGAGATGAAAATCAGTGTCCGCTCTCTTAGCCACGATACCCGACAACTTCTTCTGACCCGTATTCCTGCTCTGGCACAAGCCCAGGCTGCCAGCTTTGGCGCTACGGCTGAGGTTACGCATGTTAACGGTACACCAGTATTAGTAAATGACGAGGAGATGGCGCGCTTCGCCTGGCAGGTGGCGTGTAAAACGTTTGGTGAAGATCGGGCCGAGTTTGGCATCAAGCCCCTGATGGGCAGTGAGGATTTCTCTTTCATGCTGGAAGCCCAACCAAAAGGTGGTTTCCTGTTATTCGGTAATGGCGATGTTGGGGAAGGTTCCTGCATGGTGCATAACCCGGGTTACGACTTCAACGATGCAAGTCTGGTCCCGGCAAGCAGCTACTGGGGCGCACTGGTAGAAGCCTGGCTGCAATAAATAAAAAAACAACACAACAACACTTTTTGGCAAGGAACATGGAATGACGGCGATCGTAAATGAAACCGTGAGTGTGAAGAAAAAGCTCAGCGGCAGGCGGGTGATTTTTGCCTCGGCGTTTGGCAATGCGCTCGAATTTTTTGATTTTGGCGTTTACAACTTTTTTGTGGTCTATATCAGCACGCTATTTTTTCCGCCCAGTGCAGATAAAAACGTCGCGCTACTGCTGGCATTTGCCACTTTCGGCGTGAGCTTTTTTATGCGCCCGCTCGGCGGCATTATTGTGGGGGCCTGGGCCGATCGTTTCGGACGCAAACCCGCGATGGTGTTCACCATTGCCCTGATGAGTCTTGGTACACTGATGATCGGCATCGCACCGACGTATGAAACGGCGGGCTATTGGGGAACGGCGACGCTGGTGCTGGCGCGTCTGATTCAGGGCGTTGCGGCAGGTGGTGAAGTCGGCGCCTCAATGTCTTTACTGGTTGAATCAGCTCCGGCAAATCGTCGCGGTTTTTACAGCAGTTGGTCACTGGCGACCCAGGGGCTGGCAACGACCTTTGGTGGTGTTGTCGCTTTAGGTCTGAGCGCATGGCTACCGTTCGCCACAGGTTCAGAAACTGTAATGGCCGAATGGGGCTGGCGTGTGCCATTTTTTATTGGTGTGCTTTTAGCGCCCATCGGTTGCTGGCTGCGTCTGAGTCTGGAAAATGATGTGCCTGAACCTGTACACAATAAAAAAGCTGCTGCCAGCGAAAGCGCGTTCTCTCTGCTCCTGCAACATAAAGCGACTATCATTAACGGCGTTTTACTCGCTATTGGTAGCACGGTAGCAACCTATATTTCCCTCTTTTACTATGGCACCTGGGCGGCGAAGTATCTGGCAATGCCTCAACACTATTCTCATGCAGCGATGTTACTGGCGGGGGTAATTACGTTTGTTGGCGCGCTGTTGGTGGGGATGCTATGTGATTCGGTCGGGCGTAAAAAACTGATTTTAATCTCTCGTGTGATGGTTCTGATCTGTAGCTGGCCTTCGTTCTGGCTGTTGGTGAATTACCCCAGTCCCGGCATGTTGCTGACGGTCGTTTTCGTGATGGTCAGCTTTACCACGCTTGGTGGGGTACCGGTAATGTTGTTGATTTCCGAACTGTTGCCGAAACGGATTCGGGCGTTAGGCTTCGCGCTGGTTTATAGCATTGGCGTAGCAATCTTCGGCGGTTTTGCGCAATATTTCGCCACGCAATCCATCGTGTTACTGGATAGCCTGACGGCTCCGGCGTGGTATCTGGGCGGAGGCACGTTGCTGTCGATGCTGGCGTTATTGTTTGTAAAAGAACCGGCCAAAGAGTTGCAGTAAATGTGTTTTATTGCGCTACCGTTCATTCACAACACTGGAGCAATCCAGTATGTTCATTCTCTGGTATAGTGCCAGCAGTACTTTTGGCAAGGATTCAGACATCGTGATGGGCGTAAGAGCGCAGCAAAAAGAAAAAACCCGACGTTCGCTGGTAGAAGCCGCATTTAGCCAATTAAGTGCTGAACGCAGCTTCGCCAGCCTGAGTTTACGTGAAGTGGCGCGTGAAGCGGGCATTGCTCCCACCTCTTTTTATCGGCATTTCCGCGACGTAGACGAACTTGGCCTGACCATGGTTGACGAGAGTGGTTTGATGCTGCGTCAGCTTATGCGCCAGGCGCGTCAGCGTATCGCTAAAGGTGGGAGTGTGATCCGTACCTCGGTATCCACATTTATGGAGTTCATCGGTAATAATCCTAACGCCTTCCGGTTATTATTGCGGGAACGCTCCGGCACCTCCGCCGCGTTTCGTGCCGCCGTTGCGCGTGAAATTCAGCACTTCATTGCGGAACTTGCGGACTATCTTGAACTCGAAAACCATATGCCTCGCGCGTTTACTGAAGCGCAAGCCGAAGCCATGGTGACGATTGTCTTCAGCGCGGGTGCCGAGGCGTTGGATGTCGGCGTCGAACAACGTCGGCAATTAGAAGAGCGACTGGTACTGCAACTGCGAATGATTTCGAAAGGGGCTTATTACTGGTATCGCCGTGAACAAGAGAAAACCGCAATTATTCCGGGAAATGTGAAGGACGAGTAATGAAACAAGCAAATCAAGATAGAGGTACGCTGCTGCTGGCGTTAGTTGCTGGCTTATCGATTAATGGTACTTTCGCAGCGCTGTTTAGCTCCATTGTGCCATTTTCTGTATTCCCGATTATTTCCCTGGTGCTGACGGTTTACTGCCTGCATCAACGTTATCTTAATCGCACTATGCCGGTCGGCTTGCCGGGTCTGGCTGCTGCCTGTTTTATTCTCGGCGTTCTGCTTTATAGCACTGTGGTTCGTGCGGAATATCCGGATATCGGTTCTAACTTCTTCCCGGCTGTGCTGTCCGTCATTATGGTGTTCTGGATTGGCGCGAAGATGCGTAACCGTAAGCAGGAAGTTGCTGAGTAATCGGAATCATGCCGGATGCTGGCGCATCCGGCATGGGTATTACTTCGCCGTCAGTAATACGCCGCACTCCATATGGTGCGTGTAGGGGAACTGATCAAACAGAGCCAGACGTTCAACCTTGTGCGTCTGGCTTAATGTTTCCAGATTCTTACATAATGTTTCCGGATTGCAGGAGATATACAGAATACGCGGATACGCCTGCACCATTTTCTCGGTTTCACTGTCCAGACCGCTGCGCGGCGGGTCGACAAAAATGGTTTCGCACTGATAACTCTTTAAGTCGATCCCTTGCAGGCGGTTAAACTCGCGCACACCATTCATCGCCTGAGTAAATTCTTCTGCCGCCATACGAATAATTTGTACGTTATCAATATGGTTAGCTGCGATGTTGTATTGCGCAGCAGCAACCGACGGCTTGGCGATTTCGGTAGCTAATACCCGATCAAAATTGCGCGCCAGCGCTAATGAAAAGTTACCGTTGCCGCAGTACAGCTCCAGTAAATCGCCTTTTGAGCCTTTGGTTACGTCCAGCGCCCATTCCAGCATCTGAATATTCATCGCCGCGTTCGGCTGGGTAAAGCTGTTTTCTACCTGACGGTAGATCATCTCTTTCCCTGCGACCGGCAGACGTTCATCGATGTAATCCTGATCCAGCGCGATTTTGGTTTTCGTTGCCCGACCAATCAGATGCACATTCAGATTCTGCGCGCGCAACGCATCGCGCAGGGCTTCCGCCTGCTGACGCCATTCGTCATCCAGCTTTTTATGGTACAGCAGGGAAACCACCGCCTGATTACTCAGCGTGGTGAGGTAATCAATCTGGAACAACTTGTGGCGCAGAACGGGATTATTACGCACACCCGCAATCATCGCCGTCATCAACTGGTTGATGAGTTCACTGGCGGCGGGGAAGCTATCCACGCGGATACGGCTTTTGGTTTGTTGATCGAAAATGATGTGGTACAGGTCATCACCATCGTGCCAGATGCGGAACTCCGCACGCATCCGGTAATGGCTGACCGGCGAGCGAAACACTTCCGGAACCAGGGCAGAAAACGGTGCCATCATACTTTGCAAACGTACCACTTTTTCGGCTAACTGCGCTTCATACTGTTCTGTTGGAAGGTGTTCGGGGGTCATGATGTATCCTGAAAAATTAAAGTACGCGGCGATTGTAGGGATTGCTCATCAGATGTCCAGATCTTGATGAATTCCTATTTGTGAGCTACGTCTGGACAGTAACTTGTTACAACCTGTAGCATCCACTTGCCGGTCCTGTGAGTTAATAGGGAATCCAGTGCGAATCTGGAGCTGACGCGCAGCGGTAAGGAAAGGTGCGATGATTGCGTTATGCGGACACTGCCATTCGGTGGGAAGTCATCATCTCTTAGTATCTTAGATACCCCTCCAAGCCCGAAGACCTGCCGGCCAACGTCGCATCTGGTTCTCATCATCGCGTAATATTGATGAAACCTGCGGCATCCTTCTTCTATTGTGGATGCTTTACAATGATTAAAAAAGCTTCGCTGCTGACGGCGTGTTCCGTCACAGCCTTTTCTGCTTGGGCACAGGATACCAGCCCGGATACTCTCGTCGTTACTGCTAACCGTTTTGAACAACCGCGCAGCACTGTGCTTGCGCCAACTACTGTTGTGACGCGTCAGGATATCGACCGCTGGCAGTCGACTTCGGTCAATGATGTGCTGCGCCGTCTCCCTGGCGTGGATATCACCCAAAACGGCGGTTCAGGTCAGCTTTCTTCTATTTTTATTCGTGGCACAAATGCCAGTCATGTGTTGGTGTTAATTGATGGCGTACGCCTGAATCTGGCAGGGGTGAGTGGTTCAGCCGATCTTAGTCAATTCCCCATTGCACTTGTTCAGCGTGTCGAATATATCCGTGGGCCGCGTTCCGCCGTTTATGGTTCTGATGCAATAGGTGGGGTGGTGAATATCATCACGACGCGCGATGAACCTGGAACGGAAATTTCAGCGGGGTGGGGAAGCCATAGTTATCAGAACTACGATGTCTCTACGCAGCAACAACTGGGGGATAAGACACGGGTAACTCTGTTGGGCGATTACGCTTATACCCATGGTTATGATGTTGTCGCTTACGGCAATACAGGAATGCAAGCGCAGCCTGATAACGATGGTTTCTTAAGTAAAACGCTTTATGGTGCGCTGGAACATAATTTTACCGATGCCTGGAGCGGCTTTGTACGTGGTTATGGCTATGATAATCGGACCAATTATGACGCGTATTATTCTCCGGGTTCACCATTGGTCGATACCCGTAAACTCTATAGTCAAAGTTGGGACGCCGGGCTGCGCTATAACGGCGAACTGATTAAATCACAACTCATTACCAGCTATAGCCATAGCAAAGATTACAACTACGATCCGCATTATGGTCGTTATGATTCGTCGGCGACGCTCGATGAGATGAAGCAATACACCGTCCAGTGGGCAAACAATGTCATCGTTGGTCACGGTAGTATTGGTGCGGGTGTCGACTGGCAGAAACAGACTACGACGCCGGGTACAGGTTACGTTGAGGATGGATATGATCAACGTAATACCGGCATCTATCTGACCGGGCTGCAACAAGTCGGCGATTTTACCTTTGAAGGCGCAGCACGCAGCGACGATAACTCACAGTTTGGTCGTCATGGAACCTGGCAAACCAGCGCCGGATGGGAGTTCATCGAAGGTTATCGCTTCATTGCTTCCTACGGGACATCTTATAAGGCACCAAATCTTGGACAACTGTACGGCTTCTACGGTAATCCGGATCTGGACCCTGAGAAAAGCAAACAGTGGGAAGGCGCGTTTGAAGGATTAACAGCAGGAGTGAACTGGCGTATTTCCGGATATCGTAACGATGTTAGTGACTTAATCGATTATGACGACCATATCCTGAAATATTACAACGAAGGGAAAGCGCGGATTAAAGGTGTCGAGGCGACCGCCAATTTTGATACCGGACCACTGACGCATACTGTGAGTTACGATTATGTTGATGCCCGTAACGCAATTACCGACACACCGTTGTTACGCCGTGCTAAACAGCAGGTGAAATACCAGCTCGACTGGCAGTTGTATGACTTCGACTGGGGTATTACTTATCAGTATTTAGGCACTCGCTATGATAAGGATTACTCATCTTATCCTTATCAAACCGTTAAAATGGGCGGTGTGAGCTTGTGGGATCTTGCGGTTGCATATCCGGTCACCTCTCACCTGACAGTTCGTGGTAAAATAGCCAACCTGTTCGACAAAGATTATGAGACAGTCTATGGCTACCAAACTGCAGGACGGGAATACACCTTGTCTGGCAGCTACACCTTCTGAACCACGTCCCACCGTGCTGGTGTTTGACTCCGGCGTCGGTGGGTTGTCGGTCTATGACGAGATCCGGCATCTCTTACCGGATCTCCATTACATTTATGCTTTCGATAACGTCGCTTTCCCGTATGGCGAAAAAAGCGAAGAGTTTATTGTTGAGCGTGTGGTGGAAATTGTCACCGCAGTGCAAGAGCGTTATCCCCTTGCGCTGGCTGTGGTCGCTTGCAACACCGCCAGTACCGTCTCACTTCCTGCATTACGCGAAAAGTTTGCGTTCCCGGTTGTCGGTGTCGTTCCGGCAATTAAGCCAGCGGCACGCCTGACAGCTAATGGCATTGTCGGATTGCTGGCAACTCGTGGTACGGTAAAACGTTCTTATACCCACGAGCTAATCGCGCGTTTCGCTAATGAATGTCAGATAGAGATGCTGGGCTCGGCAGAAATGGTTGAGCTGGCTGAAGCGAAGCTGCATGGCGAAGAAATCTCTCTGGATGCGCTAAAACGTATCCTGCGCCCGTGGTTAAGAATGAAAGAGCCACCAGATACTGTTGTTCTGGGGTGTACCCACTTCCCTCTATTACAAGAAGAACTGTTACAGGTACTGCCAGAGGGAACTCGACTGGTAGATTCAGGCGCAGCGATTGCCCGACGAACGGCCTGGTTGTTAGAACATGAAGCTCCTGAGGCAAAATCTGCCGATGCGAACATTGCCTTTTGCATGGCCATGACGCCAGAAGCTGAACAGTTATTACCCGTTTTACAGCGTTACGGCTTCAAAACGCTCGAAAAACTGGCAGTTTCAGGCTGATTTGGTTGAATGTTGCGCATTCGGAAAATTATTTTAAATTTCCTCTTGTCAGCTCAGAATAACTCCCTATAATGCGCCACCACTGACACGGAACAACGGCAAACACGCCGCCGGGTCAGCGGGATTCTCCAGAGAATTCCGGCAGGGAAAAGCAAAAAAATGCTTGACTCTGTAGCGGGAAGGCGTATTATGCACACCCCGCG
>NZ_VATQ01000018.1:0-14737 GCF_005781135.1 Escherichia sp. E3659
CAGCGGGATGCTGAAACGGGAAAGCCCCTCCCGAGGAAGGGGCCTTAAATAAGGAAAGGGTCATGATGAAGTGGATCATCATCGTGGTGCTCTTAGTGATTAGCTACCCAGCATACTAAGACTACCAGGGCGGGGGAAACCTCGCTCTACCCTCATTCCTGAAAGTATGCCTTCATGGTCAGATTGTCAATCCGCAGACTTTGCAGTCTGCGATCCTGCCAGCAAATATTCTTTGCGAGACGTTACGCAATAATCACTGATGAAACTATTTTATCCGCGAGTCAGCGATAGACTGCATGCATGGCGAAAGGAGGTAAGCCGACGATTTCAGCGGGATGCTGAAACGGGATACCCTTCTCCCGGAGAAGAGGGATTAAAAAAGGAAAGGGTTATGATGAAGCACGTCATCATACTGGTGATACTCTTAGTGATTAGCTTCCAGGCTTACTAAGCACACCAGGGGGAGGGGGAAACCTCTCCCTAACCCTCACTCCTGAAATTATGTCACTCCGCCCTTAGTGTCAATCGACGGCTCTCCGTTCTTGCGAGGCGAATAGCAAAATTATCTGTGCCGCCGGGCCTAATTCTGAAAATGTCTTCGTTTGCTCTTCTTTCATTATTGCTGTCGGTATGATACCGGACCTCAATAATTCTCTAAGAAAGGACCTCTTATGAGCGAACAAATCACGTTTGCCACCAGCGATTTTGCCAGTAACCCGGAACCACGTTGCCCCTGCATTTTGCTGCTGGATGTTTCTGGTTCGATGAACGGTAGACCCATTAATGAACTTAACGCCGGATTGGTTACCTTTCGTGATGAACTGCTTGCTGATCCGCTGGCTTTAAAAAGAGTGGAACTCGGCATTGTGACGTTCGGCCCGGTGCATGTGGAACAACCCTTTACCAGCGCCGCTAATTTTTTCCCACCTATCCTGTTTGCTCAGGGCGATACGCCAATGGGCGCCGCCATTACCAAAGCCCTGGATATGGTTGAAGAGCGGAAACGTGAGTACCGCGCAAATGGCATTTCGTATTATCGTCCGTGGATTTTCCTGATCACCGATGGCGCACCAACCGATGAGTGGCGGGCTGCCGCCAACAAAGTGTTTCAGGGGGAAGAAGATAAGAAGTTTGCCTTCTTTTCTATCGGTGTTCAGGGGGCGGATATGAAGACGCTGGCCCAAATCAGCGTCCGTCAGCCTTTGCCATTGCAGGGATTACAATTCCGTGAACTGTTTAGCTGGTTATCCAGTTCGTTACGTTCGGTTTCCCGCTCCACGCCGGGAACGGAAGTTGTACTGGAAGCACCAAAAGGCTGGACGTCAGTGTGACCTGGCGTCTGGTTTATGCATCCGCTGTTGGAATGTCGCACATCAGCGCGGACTTGCCTTGCCAGGATGCCTGCCAGATGCAGGTTGCCTGGTTAAACGACCAGCAACCATTACTGGTGATGTTTATTGCTGATGGTGCGGGAAGCGTTTCGCAGGGGGGCGAAGGCGCGATGCTCGCCGTCAATGAAGCGATGGCTTATATGTCGCAAAAAGTGCAGAACGGTGAATTTGGACTCAATGATGTCCTCGCTACGGATATTGTGCTGGCCGTTCGTCAGCGACTTTTTGCCGAGGCGGAAGTCAAAGAATTAGCAGTTCGCGATTTTGCCTGCACGTTTTTGGGATTGATTTCATCGGCTAACGGCACCTTGATTATGCAGATTGGCGATGGCGGCGTGGTGGTAGATTTTGGTCATGATCTGCAATTGCCGCTTACGCCGAAGGTAGGTGAATATGCCAATATGACGCACTTCATTACCGATGAAGATGCCGTTTCCAGACTTGAAACTTTCACCAGCACTGAGCGTGCGCACAAAGTTGCAGCATTTACGGATGGTATTCAGCGACTGGCGTTAAATATGCTGGATAATTCTCCGCACGTGCCTTTCTTTACCCCGTTTTTCAATGGACTGGCGTCAGCAACGCGGGAACAACTCGATTTATTACCTGAATTGTTAAAGCAGTTTTTGTCCAGCCCGGCGGTAAATGAGCGTACCGATGATGATAAAACGTTAGCACTGGCACTGTGGACAGAATGAACATCGCATGGCGGTTGAAGTCAACAGATCAACCGCCAGTTTAAGCAATCAATATAACGGCTGATTAGCGAACTAATTTTGCTCTTAGTTCGTCGGCTTCTTCTTTTGGATAGGTGACCAATAAAGGATCAATGGTATAACCGCCGTAAATTTTATCCCCACGGGTATACATCCAGTCTGAAATATCTTCTTTCTTAATTTTCCACTCCTGGCCATATTCTACGTTTGTAACAATACCGGGGTCATTGTTTATTATTCCAGTAAACATGCCGTCAGCATAAGAGATCTCTGTTAGCCAGAAATGCTCGGTTCTTCCGTGATCGGTTATCGGGGCTTTAACCGCGTAAGTATCTGCATCTTTTTTATTCATAACCTCGATGAATTGATCGGTTTCTTTCCGCGCATGTTTAATCGCGTCAGACATCGCTTGTTTATCATAACCTTCCGTCACTAACGTATCCGAAACTTCACAATAGCCTGCGGTAGTAAAAAATAGCAGGCTCAACATAAGTAATATCTTTTTCATTTTTTTCTCCAGAATCTCTGTGTAGTAAAAGTTAGCAAAAACCTATGGGACTTAATCATTATCAGGTTGGAATTGAATTGTATCCTGATAAAAGTGCATTATCCTTTTTATTCTTGAACCGAACTCACTTACATAGAAATATCTTTAATGGTTAGTTATCGTTAATCATTAAAATATAATATAGCTACCTGCGAAATATTATGAAGACAAATATAAAAGTATTTACATCGACAGGTGAATTGACCACTCTTGGCCGTGAACTGGGCAAAGGTGGCGAAGGCGCGGTTTATGATATCGAGGAGTTTGTCGATAGCGTCGCCAAGATTTATCACACGCCGCCACCCGCCTTAAAACAGGACAAACTTGCCTTTATGGCTGCGACAGCTGACGCGCAGTTGTTGAATTATGTCGCCTGGCCGCAGGCAGCGCTTCATGGCGGACGAGGCGGGAAGGTTATCGGTTTTATGATGCCAAAAGTTTCTGGTAAAGAACCGATTCATATGATTTATAGCCCGGCACATCGTCGCCAGAGTTACCCTCATTGTGCGTGGGATTTTCTACTCTATGTTGCGCGCAATATTGCTTCATCTTTTGCTACGGTTCACGAGCACGGGCACGTCGTGGGTGACGTAAACCAGAACAGTTTTATGGTAGGCCGTGACAGCAAAGTGGTGTTGATTGATAGCGACTCCTTTCAGATTAACGCCAATGGCACGCTGCATTTATGCGAAGTCGGCGTGTCGCATTTTACGCCACCAGAACTGCAAACCTTGCCATCATTTGTCGGCTTTGAACGCACCGCGAATCACGATAATTTTGGCCTTGCCTTGCTGATTTTTCACGTCTTGTTTGGTGGTCGGCATCCTTATTCCGGTGTACCGCTTATCTCTGAAGCAGGTAATGCGCTGGAGACGGATATTGCCCATTTCCGTTATGCCTACGCGTCAGATAATCAGCGACGTGGTTTAAAACCGCCGCCACGATCTATTCCGCTATCGATGTTACCGGGTGATGTTGAAGCCATGTTTCAGCAGGCGTTTACGGAAAATGGGGTGGCAACCGCGCGTCCGACGGCTAAAGCGTGGGTAGCGGCACTTGATTCCCTACGCCAACAGTTAAAGAAATGTCCCGTTTCGGCAATGCATGTTTACCCCGCTCATTTGGCCGACTGTCCGTGGTGTACGCTGGATAATCAAGGCGTTATCTATTTTATTGATCTCGGCGAAGAGGTCATTACCCCCGGCGGTGGTTTTGTGCTGGCGAAAGTCTGGGCGATGGTAACGTCGTCAGTAGCACCGCCAGCATTGCAACTACCATTACCCGATCATTTCCAACCGACTGGCAGGCCGCTTCCTTTAGGCCTGTTACGGTGCGAATACATCATTCTGATTGAGATCGCACTGTCAGCGTTATCGCTGTTGCTTTGCGGCCTTCAGGCAGAACCGCGTTATATTATTTTGGTTCCTGTGTTGGCGGCTATCTGGATTATTGGCAGTCTGACAAGCAAAGCGTACAAAGCAGAAATCCAGCAACGCCGTGAGGCATTTAATCGCGCGAAAATGGACTATGACCATTTAGTCAGCCAGATCCAACAGTTGGGCGGGCTGGAAGGTTTTATCGCCAAACGGGCGATGCTCGAAAAAATGAAGGACGAAATTCTCGGTTTACCGGAAGAAGAGAAACGCGCTCTGGCAGCACTTCATGACACCGCAAGGGAACGGCAGAAGCAGAAGTTTCTGGAGGGATTTTTTATTGATGTTGCCTCTATTCCCGGCGTTGGCCCTGCGCGTAAAGCGGCGTTACGGTCCTTTGGTATTGAAACAGCGGCAGATGTTACCCGTCGTGGTGTTAAGCAAGTGAAAGGGTTTGGTGATCATCTGACCCAGGCGGTTATCGACTGGAAAGCGAGTTGCGAACGCCGTTTTGTGTTCAGGCCGAATGAAGCGGTAACGCCAGCAGACAGACAAGCGGTAATGGCGAAAATGGCCGCCAAACGACATCGGCTGGAATCGGCGTTGACTGTCGGAGCGACAGAGTTGCAGCGATTCCGCCTTCATGCTCCAGCACGGACCATGCCGTTGATGGAACCGTTACGTCAGGCGGCAGAAAAATTGGCTCAGGCGCAGGCAGATTTAAGCCGTTGCTGAGCCAGTTTTCAATTAACGAAACACCACTTCCGCCCAGCGTGCCAGCCCGGCGGTGACGGAGCCAAAGTCATCGCCGCCTGCAATTGGAATGCCCGGCAACTGTTCTGCCAGCGCTTTTTTAATCAGCGGGGAACGGGCGCTACCGCCGGTCAGATAGATGACATCCGGTTTTTCCTGGGCGTTATCCAGAGCCAGTTGCACCTGTTCCAGAATCCGCGCCAGCGGTTGGCTGAGGGCGCTTTCCAGCCCTTGCTGGCTAATCAGCGTAGCCAGTTCATCGCTGATAAACGGCAGCGATGCGAGGGTTTCCGCTGCGCTGGAAAGCGCAATTTTGCTCTCTTCCGCGCTGCGCACCAGGCGATAGCTTAAACGCTGACGCCAGACTTTCTGTAACAGGGCCACTTTTTCCGGTTCGCGGGCATCGCGTACCAGATCGTTAAGCAGGCGACCGTTGGCACTACTGTAGAAATCACTTTGCGCAGGTACGTCGTTGATGGCAACCGCATTCCACCACGGCAGAATCGGCAGGGCGATGCCTTTTTCGGTTTCGCCTCCCATGCCCAGTAATGGCATCAGGTTTTTAAACGCCAGTGCGATATCCAGATCGTTACCGCCAATACGGCAACCACTGTGACCCAGCAGGCTGGCTTCACGATCGAGACGCGAACGCCACTGCGGTCCCATCAGCAGCAATGAACAGTCAGTCGTACCACCGCCGATATCCACCACCAGCACCCGTTTTTCTTCCTGCAAGGTGGCTTCGTAATCCAGCCCAGCTGCTACCGGCTCGTACTGGAATACCACGTCCCTGAATCCGGCACGCTTTGCCGCGCGTTCCAGAATCCCTTGCGCCTGGGTGTTTGCTTCATCACCCCCCAGCCCCTGGAAGTTGATCGGGCGACCAATCACCGCCTGGGTAATCGCTTCTGGCAACTGCGCCTGCTGGCGAATGTGCAACATCATTGCGCAGACCAGATCCTCAAACAGCGCTACCTGCTGCGGTTTTAAGCCGCTGGCACCGAGGAACGATTTTGGTGATTTCACAAACCACACTTCTTCCGGATCATCAATGTACTGTGCGAGTGAGGAAAGACCGAACTGCACGCTTTTCGCCGTAACATCGATATCTTCTTCGCGGTTATAACGAATCGCCCGACGCAACAGCGCCTGCGTTTCATCGTCGTCTGCCGGAACATCATGATGGCGGTACAGCCATTCGCTTACCGCTTCACGCGTTGGTGCGCAAAGCATTGAAGGCAGCAGCGTGCTGTCGTTTTCCATTTTTAGCAAGTGCGGTTTACCGTCACGCATGACCGCCACTGAACAGTTTGCTGTACCGTAATCAAAACCAATAAACACGAAATAATCCCCATGCCGGTGAAGAAGGGGCGTGACTTTAGCGAAATGTTGCCGTCGCGACAACCGGAATATGAAAGCAAAGCGTAACGTCTGAATAACGTTTATGCTGAAAGCGGATGAATAAGGAGATGCGATGTATACCCTGAACTGGCAGCCGCCGTATGACTGGTCGTGGATGTTGGGATTTCTCGCCGCCCGTGCGGTGAGTGGTGTGGAAACGGTCGCGGACAATTATTATGCCCGTAGTCTGGCGGTGGGCGAATATCGCGGCGTGGTGACTGCTATTCCGGATATCGCCCGCCATACTCTGCACATAAATTTAAGTGCAGGTTTAGAACCCGTTGCCGCTGAGTGCCTGGCGAAAATGAGCCGCCTGCTTGATCTGCAATGTAACCCGCAGATTGTTAACGGTGCGTTGGGCAAGTTAGGCGCGGCGCGGCCCGGATTGCGTTTACCCGGCTGTGTTGATGCTTTTGAGCAGGGCGTGCGGGCGATTTTAGGCCAACTGGTGAGCGTGGCGATGGCGGCAAAATTGACTGCCAAAGTGGTACAGCTTTATGGCGAACGGCTGGATGATTTTCCGGATTATGTCTGCTTCCCCACGTCTCAGCGGCTGGCAGCCGCCGACCCGCAGGCATTAAAAGCGTTAGGCATGCCGTTGAAACGGGCAGAGGCGCTGATTCATCTGGCAAATGCGGCGCTGGAGGGCACCTTACCAATGACAATTCCGGGCGATGTGGAGCAAGCGATGAAAACGCTGCAAACTTTTCCGGGTATCGGGCGTTGGACGGCGAACTATTTCGCCTTACGTGGCTGGCAAGCGAAAGATGTTTTCCTGCCGGATGATTATTTGATTAAACAGCGATTTCCAGGAATGACGCCAGCACAAATCCGCCGTTATGCCGAGCGCTGGAAGCCCTGGCGTTCTTATGCGTTGTTGCATATCTGGTATACGGAAGGCTGGCAACCAGACGAAGTATGACGCTGGTCGCCGGATGCGGCGCGGCCTACGGAACGGACGAATTGTAGGCCTGATAAAACGCGTTAGCGTCGCATCAGGCGATGGGGAAATGCTCCCTCAATTAATCGCGAAATAACTGCTATTAACCAGCAAATCCAGAGGCTGGCCCTCGGTGATCACATCGCCATAAATCAGATCAACACCAATGTCAGAAAGCGTATCCAATACCAATGGCAACGCTACTGGCCCGGCGATGGTTTTCACACCCAACCGCTGGGCATGCCCCTGAATAATCGAAATCAGCATCTCATCCATTAAATTGCCCTGTACGCTGGCGCATAACTCGGCGTCAAGCAGTAGATAATCCGTCATATTTGCTTTGAGCATATTGAATATTTGTAGGTCGCGTCCTACCTGGCTGAGTACGATCCGGCAGCCGGCCAGCCGCAGTTTTTGCACAGCCAGCCCGTGGTCGAAAATCGCTTCTGCCGGAATTACCAAATGGAACAACCGTGGTGGTAATGAACTTTGTTCCAGTTGCTCAAGCAATTCGTCTACCAGAGTGACGCTGCCTAGCCCTGCAACGGAAAGGGGGAGGGCGATACTTAAACCTTTATTGGCAACCGCTTTTGCTGTTTGTTGGAAAAATTCACGTAATACCCGGCGGTCAAGCGCGTGGCTGAGTGCCGGATCGCTGAAGCTACGGCGGAACGCCTGTTCATCAATCAACTCGCCTTTGCTGCTCCAGAGCTTAAGCGAAATCAACCACAAATTCCGCGTTTCCGTGATTCGTGGCGAAGCGATGCCGTGGGCAATCATCATAAGCGGATTCTCTTTAGTCATCCGCCACTGTTCATCGAGCGACATCACTGTCCGTTCATTATGTGCAGTTGCCTGCTGTGGTTCATAAACTGTGACCTGACCACGACCACCATTTTTCGAAGCATAACAGGCGATATCGGCCTGGGACATAACTTCTGCTGCCTGGTGATTACTGTCGTTTATTAACGTCATCCCGGCGCTTGCTCCTACCCGATGTAACCGACCTTCCCACATAAAGTGATAATCATTAATCGCATTGATAATGCGCGTCGCGATAAAACGGGCACTTTCGACATTACAATCTGGCAGTAACAGACCAAATTCATCACCACCGAGTCGTGCCAGTAGATCACTGGAGCGCAGCATACTCAGCATCAACGAAGACAGTTCGCGCAACAAAGCATCGCCGGCCGCATGCCCGGCGCTGTCATTTACTGCTTTAAAGCGATCAAGATCGATAAATACCAGTGCATGTTGCTGATGCGTACTGTGAACGGTTTGCAGCAGTATTCGCAGTTGTTTCTCAAAACTTGCACGGTTCGCCAGATGCGTCAGGGCATCGTGGGAGGCGCTATAGCTAAGCTGACGTAGCATTTTGCGTGCTTCGGTGACGTCCTGAATCACCAGCACCGAACCAATGCTACTACCATCCAGGGTGCTTAACGGCGTAATACTGTAATGAACGTCATAGCTGCCACCGCTACGGCAGTGGAGAACCACGTCCTGTTCAATAGCAGAACGTGAGGTGTCGGCACTGTAAATGTTCTCAATTAACGGCCCGGTGTCACCAGTTGTAAGATGCAATACCGTCAGCAGCGGAACGCCCAACGCCTCTTCTTGCTTCCAGCCGCTCATTTTCTCCGCGACTGGATTCATAAAGGTGATTTTCATCGCCATATCAATACAGACCACAGCTTCACCGATAGAGTCCAGGGTGATATGCAGACGTTCTTTTTCCTGGAACAGCGCCTCGTTGAGTTGTTTTACTTCTGTCATATCCATATTGATGCCAAGCAGGCGTTCGACTTCGCCTTCTTTATTCAGAACCCGATTGGCGAGTGCGCGGATATGACGAATACCGTCTTTTACCGTAATGCGAAATTCCAGTTTAAAAGGCAAACGAGCCTGCAGCGAATCGCGGATGACTTTCTCGGTGTGTTCTCGATCTTCCGGCAGCACGCAGTCATACCAAACCTGCCAGTTTGGTTTGATATGCGGGGAAATTTCGTAAAGTTCAAACATCCGCTTATCCCAACTGAAAATATCCGGCTTCAACTCCCATTCCCAGATACCAATCCCGCCCGCTTCGTTAGCCAGCGTGATGCGTTCCATCAGTTGCTTATTCACCTGCTCGGTGCGTTTTAACTCGTTAATGTCTTCTATCTGCGCAATGAAGTAGAGTGGCGTGCCATCGGTGTGGCGCACCAGTGAGACGGCAAGCAGCGCCCAAACTACGTCGCCGTGGCGGTTGTAGTAGCGTTTCTCCATTGAGTAGGTATTGATTTCACCGCTAATCAACTTCTCAACGTGTTGCAGATCTTTATTGAGGTCTTCCGGCCAGGTCAGCTGTTGAAAGGTGAGTGCACGCAGTTCTTCCTGGCTGTAGCCGAGAAACTGGCACAGGGCTTTGTTGCTTTGCAGCCATTGTCCCTCAGTACCCACCAACGCCATGCCGATAGCAGAATATTCCATGGCGTTCCGAAAGCGTGTTTCGCTTTCGGAAATATGCTTACGTTCCGCGCGGAAGGCGTACATCACCATGGTCATGATGTTGGCGGGAAGCAGAATCAGCAAAAATGGCAGCCACGGCATATGGCTCATCAGGTACGCTCGCGGCGTGGCAAGCAGAGTAGGGTCGGCAGCCATCATTAACGAAACCATCATCACTGTCGTGAGGAAGATCAAAAAGGCTTCCATTCGTGGCAGGCGCACGGCACTCCACATCAGCAGCACAATAATGAAAGTAAAAGGCCACGGCAGGTACAGCATCGAAAGCCAGCTTAATGTCAATGTGATCGCTAACGTCAGCAGCGTTTCAAACAACAGTCGTGGGTTACGATGGCGTAATAGATAATGCGGTTTAAACAACAGGCCCAGCGGTACCAGCGCCAGGGCGCCGATGGATTCTGAAAGTACCCATATCAAAAAAGCCCTGAGAGGATCGTCTCCGGGTGTCAGCAGGACAACCAGCCCCCCTCCCAACAGAGGTGGAACGATGGCGCTGCCAAATGCAAGACGAAGCCAGTCAGCCAGATTTTGTAGCGGGTTATACCACGGTAATAATTTTCGCAGCAGCATTGCGCCCACGACGGCTTCAATAATGTTGATAGCCGTCCAGGTCATATTGAGCGAACTGGTGGAAAAGAGCAGCACGGATGCGGCTATGTTTCCCAGTGAGCAGGCTAACGCGATACCAGGCCACATGCGTCCGGCATGGCGGTAAAACGCCACCATCATAATGGAAGTGGGGAACCATAGCGGCGCAAGCTGAGTGCCAAATTGCGAAAGCTCAAGCGAGAAAAGGGTAAAGATAAACGAGACTAAACCTAAACTGACGAGGTGAAGCAGAGGATGAGGTAAGGTAATTAAAACACGCTGTGATGGTTTACTCATTACCGCTCTATCCGCATGGCCAGGCCGTCAGTATTGGTATCTGTGTTTATGCTAGTACAAAAGTTTTACATTTTATATGCAAATTGCTCATAAAGTGACGTAATGGCGGATAATTTGCGCAACTATGCATAACATTTTTCACTTTGCGTCATAACTGAGCAATTAAATTTGCATCAGGGAATTGATCGTCAACAATTAACTCTGAGAGCAAGGCAACGCTATTCGACTGGTATCACGCGGATGAAATCCCTATAATTGCCGCGTTTGGCGCTTCGGCGCCCCCTTCCTAACATCCAGGTTATTCAGGTCGCTAAATTTATGACTGATCAGTCTCATCAGTGCGTCATTATCGGTATCGCAGGCGCATCGGCTTCCGGCAAGAGTCTCATTGCCAGTACCCTTTATCGTGAATTACGTGAACAAGTCGGTGATGAACACATCGGCGTTATTCCGGAAGACTGTTACTACAAAGATCAAAGCCATCTGTCGATGGAAGAACGGGTTAAAACTAATTATGACCATCCCAGCGCGATGGATCACAGCCTGCTGCTGCAACATTTGCAGGCGCTGAAACGCGGCTCGGCTATCGACCTGCCGGTTTACAGCTACGTTGAACATACGCGTATGAAAGAAACGGTGAAGGTTGAACCGAAGAAAGTCATTATTCTCGAAGGTATTTTGCTGCTGACGGATGCGCGTCTGCGCGACGAGCTGAACTTCTCGATTTTTGTGGATACCCCACTGGATATCTGCCTGATGCGTCGCATTAAGCGCGATGTTAATGAGCGTGGCCGTTCGATGGATTCTGTAATGGCGCAATATCAAAAAACCGTGCGCCCGATGTTCCTGCAATTCATTGAACCGTCTAAACAGTATGCAGATATCATCGTGCCGCGCGGCGGTAAAAACCGCATCGCGATCGATATATTGAAAGCGAAAATAAGTCAGTTCTTTGAATAAGCTTGGTAAATTGTGTACCGTTCAGTGATAACCTGGTATGCCCTTGACGTAACTGGCGTTAAGGGAGTGATGCGCGAAAGGAGAAAATGCCATGCGTCTGTGTGACCGAGATATTGAAGCCTGGCTTGATGAAGGCCGTTTGTCGATCAACCCACGTCCACCCGTGGAGCGTATTAATGGCGCGACGGTGGATGTACGCCTGGGCAATAAATTTCGTACCTTCCGTGGCCACACGGCAGCGTTTATCGATCTGAGCGGTCCTAAAGACGAAGTGAGCGCCGCGCTTGACCGGGTGATGAGCGATGAAATTGTGCTTGATGAAAGCGAAGCTTTCTTTCTTCATCCGGGAGAATTGGCACTGGCGGTAACGCTGGAGTCAGTGACGCTGCCAGCCGATCTGGTGGGCTGGCTGGATGGCCGTTCCTCACTGGCGCGTCTGGGACTTATGGTGCACGTCACTGCGCACCGTATCGATCCGGGCTGGTCTGGCTGTATTGTGCTGGAGTTCTACAATTCCGGTAAGCTGCCGCTGGCCCTGCGTCCGGGTATGCTGATTGGCGCGCTGAGCTTTGAGCCGCTTTCAGGTCCGGCAGCGCGTCCGTATAACCGCCGTGAAGATGCGAAATATCGCAACCAGCAGGGCGCAGTCGCTAGCCGTATCGATAAAGACTAATTCAGGCCCATTGAGGATACCATGAGACGATTTCTGACGACGCTGATGATACTCCTGGTCGTGCTGGTGGCTGGGTTATCTGCGTTAGTGTTGCTGGTGAATCCGAATGATTTCCGTGACTATATGGTCAAGCAGGTTGCTGCACGTAGCGGTTATCAATTGCAGCTCGACGGGCCACTGCGTTGGCACGTCTGGCCGCAGCTTAGTATCCTCTCTGGTCGCATGATATTAACGGCCAACGGGGCCAGCCAACCGCTGGTACGTGCCGATAATATGCGCCTTGATGTGGCCTTGTGGCCTTTATTGAGCCATCAACTCAGCGTTAAGCAAGTCATGCTCAAAGGGGCAGTCATTCAACTGACGCCGGAAACAGAAGCAGTGCGCAGTGAAGACGCCCCAATAGCCCCGAAAGACAATACGTTACCTGATGATGCGGAAGATCGCGGCTGGTCGTTCGATATCGCCAGTCTGCGAGTCAGTGACAGCGTGTTGGTGTTCCAGCATGAAAATGACGAACAGGTTACGGTACGTGATATCCGCCTGCAAATGGAGCAGGACCCACAACATCGCGGTTCGTTTGAATTCTCTGGTCGGGTAAATCGCGACCAACGCGATCTCACGTTAGCGCTCAAGGGGACTGTTGATGCTTCTGATTACCCGCATGATTTAACGGCAGATATTCAACAGATTGACTGGCAACTGCAGGGCGCTGATCTCCCGAAGCAGGGGATTCAGGGCCATGGTCAGTTCAGGACTCAGTGGCAGGAAGCGCAAAAACGTCTCTCCTTTGAACAAATCAATTTAACCGCTAACGACAGTAATCTGACCGGACAGGCGCAGGTAGCGCTGCTTGAGAAGCCAGAATGGCTGCTCAGACTGCAATTTGCCCAGTTAAATCTGGATAATTTGCTGCCGATGAATGAGGTGATGACTAAGCAAAATGGCGTTGCTCAACAGGGGCAAAGCCAACCGACGCTGCCACGTCCGGTAATTTCCTCACGCATTGATGAACCTGCGTATCAGGGGCTGAAAGGCTTTGCGGCAGATATTTTGTTGCAGGCCAATAACGTGCGCTGGCGTGGAATGGATTTTGCCGATGTCACTGCGCAAATGACCAACAAGGCGGGGCTGCTGGAGATTATCCAGTTGCAGGGCAAACTTAACGACGGTGTCGTGTCGTTACCGGGTACGCTGGATGCAACAGCCTCACATCCGCGTATAGTTTTCCATCCCCGGCTGGAAAATGTCGAGATTGGCACCATCCTGAATGCCTTCAACTACCCCATCTCACTAACGGGGAAAATGTCGCTGGCGGGGGATTTCTCTGGTGCTGATATTGATGCCAACGCATTCCGCCACACCTGGCTGGGGACGGCGCATGTCGAAATGACCGATACGCGCATGGAAGGCATGAACTTCCAGCAGATGATCCAACAAGCGGTAGAACGTAATGGCGGTGATGTGAAGGCCGCTGAAAACTTCGATAACGTGACGCGGCTTGATAGCTTTACCACCGATCTGACGTTGAAGGATGGTGTCGTGACGTTAAACGACATGCAAGGTCAATCGCCAGTGCTGGCGCTTTCAGGGGCTGGCACGTTGAATCTGGCAGATCAAACCTGCGACACCCAGTTTGACATTCGTGTGATTGGCGGTTGGAACGAGGAAAGCAAACTGATTGATTTCCTCAAAGAAACGCCGGTTCCTCTGCGGGTTTATGGCAACTGGCAGCAACTCAATTACAGCCTGCAAGTGGATCAGTTACTGCGTAAACACTTACAGGACGAAGCCAAACGCCGTCTTAATGACTGGGCCGAGCGGAATAAAGATTCCCGCAATGGCAAAGATGTGAAGAAGTTGCTGGAGAAGATGTAAGACAAGTTATGCAGATGGCGTCAATTTGTCGCCATCTGCATTTATAGCACTAAGCAGCATGTGGATATTGAACTTCAATACGTTGAATATGCAATCCTGCATGAGCCATCATGGTGATCAATTTATCGATACTAAAGATCTGGATTTTACCTCTGGCAAGTTCAGATATGCGAGGTTGAGTGACCCCTAAGGCAGACGCTGCCTGAGCCTGGCTAAACCCTTGTTGTTCAATCCAGTTATTAATGATCGTTACAAGCTCGGCACGGATCCGCATATTTTCCGCTTGTTCAGGGGTGTCACTCACCGCATCCCACACACTATCAAAGGTTTCAATTTTCATTTTTGCGCTCCTGAGCAAGTTCTTTATAGCGTCGTTTGGCTAAATCAATATCCGATTGACTGGTAGTCTGTGTTTTCTTTTGAAAACAATGCAATACGTAAACCGCTTCTTCAAATTTTGCGACATATATGACGCGATAGATCCCATCAGCATCGCGAGCGGCGGCACCATTATATTCTGAATATGTAAGATCGAAGGCTGTTCCGTTCACTTGATGTTCCTCGCTACTATGGAACGCTCAAGCCGGTGAACGTGCCAGGGTGGCTCAATCGCCACCACCCTGGCAACCCGGGCTCCCGGCGGTAAATCGCCGCTGGCGCGGTTCCCTCATCTTATTCCTTTCGGCTATCGGGTACGGGCGCGAGGTAACAT